>JAUWJN010000117.1 GCA_030607655.1 bacterium | reverse complement strand
TCGGGGATTATCACGTGTTGCTCACTGCTTCGCTGGGCCAGCTCCCACAGCGACTTCTGCTGGGCCCACAGGGGCAGTTCAGCGGCACTAGTGATGCCACTAACGGTCTGCTCCTCTGCCCCAGCCGCCTGCTGTGCGTGGATTCCTGTCACCACCAAGCTTACTGCCACTACTACGCTTACCAACGATGTCGTATGTCGCATTTTCTGCTCCTCCTTGCGCATATTAGTCCAGACTTAATCAGCGGCCACTTCCGCATCTGCCCGGCTCAGTCTAATATGCCCCATGTCGGCTCCTAATGGGTATTGAATTCCTTGCTTGGACATTAGTTCCTTCCCATAGAGAGGAGTATTGGGAATCTGGGCTGAATCATCAATTAGATCATTATGCCTGGGCTGCCGGGGCCCGGGCGTAGAATTGCAATAAACCACACAGAAAGGCGGCGAGGTGTATGGCGATTGAGATAGACAGCGAACTCCTGAAGAGAAAGACCCTCCAGTTGCTGGCCGAGGTCGGAGTAAAGATCGAGCACGACGAGCTGGTTCCCATTATGCTTGCGAAGGGCTGTACCCAGGCGGCCAGCGGCAGAGTGCGAATTCCAGCCGGCTTGATTGACGAATTCGTCACGGCTCAGGAGAAAACCCGAGCTGAGGACGACGATGACCAGCAGCTTCACCCCTGGTGCGGCATAGATTGGACGCACTCGCTGATGTGGAGTGGGCAGAAAGAGCAGATACGAGAGAGGCTGCAAACCGAGTTCCTGATGTCGGCCTTTGACTGCGGCCCGACACATTACTATGACTATCAAACCGGCGAGGCGGTAGCAGTGAACACGGACATCTTCGTGGAGATGATGAAGTTGGCCGAAGCGACGCCGGAAATCGGCTACATTAGCACCTGGTACCGGCAGGATGTGCCGCAGCCGACGGAACGAATCGCCTCGCTCATCTTGGGCTTGCAGCATACCAAGAAGGTTGACGGCATTGAATCTATTGACCCGGCAGTCATTAAGTACCTGATAGAGATTGGGGAAATCATTACCGGGGAGCCGAAGTGCAGCCGGTATCTATCCGGGTCACAATGCACGATCTCGCCGCTCATCCTGGATCATCGGGCCTCCGCGGACATGCTGGAAAGGGCACGCCTGGGCATCAATAGGTATCACATAGCCTCAATGCCCACAGTGGGTATCGCGACGCCGCTGGCGCTGGCCGCGACCATCCTGATTAGTGCGGCCGAAATACTCGGCGTCCTGATCGCCGCGTATTGCCTGGCGCCGGATGGTGATCTCACTGGGCGGATGATTTGCACGGTACTCGATATGAGGACCGCTAATGCCTCGCCCGCCGGGCCAGAGACCTTGATGATAAGTCTCGGCGTGAAGAAGCTGTTCGACGAATGCTTCGGCGGTCATCTGTGGACGGAGGTATTCTTCAGCCCCTCCACTGACTACCCCGGCCTGCAAGCGGTGTACGAGAATTTCTTCGCCGCCGCCGCTTACGCCCGTCTCAGCGGCATACCGTACGTTCCCTATCCGGGCATGGGAACGCTCGCCACCGGCGGCACGGGCTCCCCCACTCAGCTCATGCTGGATATGGAGATTCGCAAGAGCCAGTTCCAGGTCAAGGACCAGATTGAGGTGACCGAGGGAACTTTGCTTTTCCAAGAGGTATGTGACTGTATCAACAAGGGGGATAATTTCCTCATCAGCGATCATACCCTGGCTCACTTCCGCGAACTGTGGCGTTCTGAGCTGTTCCCCCCAACTCCGTCCGAAGGAATCACTGCTGGTGGGAACGAAAAGCGGATATTGGACGAATGTGAGCAGTGGTGGCGGGCCAATGTAGCCAGCTACGAGCCACCTGAGTGGCCCGAGGACATCCTGAAGGCACTGGACGATCTGCTGCGCCGAGCTGAAGAAGAACTGCTCTAAGTTCGGGAGGTACTTCGTAAGAATCAGAATGTGCTTTACAATAAAATAGACTTAGCACACGAAACAGACTCCAATGGCGGTGAAACTTATATGCTGATTGATATAAGCACATGTTTCGGGAAATCCCCGAAGAAGCGACTGAGATATGCCAATGGTGTGACCGGTATGCGTATGTTTGGTGAGCCGGGCCCCCCGACAACTCAGGAAATAGACTGGTCATTAGACAACCTGTTGGCCGTTTTGGACAAACATCAGGTGGATCGGGCCTTGACCTACAGCCTGCGGGGGAAGATGTACGACTTTGTGGACGGCAATGAGGAGACATGGCAGGCTGGCCAAAACCACCCTCAGCTTATCCCCGTCGCCACCATTGATCCCCAGCGGTACTTTGGATGCCGGGAGGAAATCCAGAGGTGTGTTGACCGGGGCTTTCGCATATTTCGGTTTTTCCCCGATGAGCAGGGGTGGAGCATATCGGCACTGCCATTTCTGAAGATCTGTGAAGAGCTGGCCGAACACGATGTCGCGGTGATGCTGCCGGCTGGGGGGCAGACCACCATTGGGACGGTCATTTGCCCATTCGGCTTCAACGTAGTGGCAATAGGTGCCGGGTATGCTAACGTCACCGAAAGCATCGTTGTTGCCGCCGAATACGAGAATTTCTTCTGCGAAACCAGCTTAATCCACACGGCGGACACCATATCGGCGATGGTTGCGGAGATAGGGGCACACCAGCTGGTATTCGGCTCTAACTCGCCCGAGTCCTATTTCGAAGCGGCTTACAACTTGGTGGCTGATGCTCAACTCTCCGCTGCCCACAAAGACGCGATACTTGGAGGGAACGCCCGCCAATACCTACCGTTAGAGGAATGGTTATGAAGAAGATAGACGTGCACGTCCATTTGGGTTATTGGCCTTGTCCTATCCCTTCTATGGATCCAGTTGATCGTCTGTTGCAGTTATGCGACCGAGAGAATATAGCCTATGCTGTCTGCTCGTCGTTCCTAGCGCTATGCTATGATATGCAGGAGGGCAACGCGGAGCTGGCTAAGGCTGCCGCCGAGCACCAGCAGCTTCTGGGGTATGTCTATGTCAATGCCAATTACCTTGACCAATCGGTAGCCGAAATGGAGCGGTACTTGGCCTTGGAGTATTTCGTCGGTGTTAAGATCCATACTCGTCTTAGTGGTGTGGCGGGAAACGCGCCCGAGATGGCTGAACTAATGGCGGCAGTGGCTCAGTGGTCGCCAGTATTGCTTGTGCACACGACGGACCAGAATGCGGCTCAACAAATGGGCCGTTACGCTGAAGCATATCCGCAGCTTACGATTATCCTGGGCCATGCTGCGCACACCGATTCCGACGAAGCAGCGCGGATTGCCCGGATACACCCGAACATCTACCTGGATTTCTGCTGTGGATGGCCGGGAGCAGGCAAGATTGAACGGGCCCTAGCGATCTGTGGTGCTGAGAAGATAGTTTTCGGCACCGATATGGACCTGCATGCGCCGGCCTTTACTCGCGGCATGTTTGAGGGTGCCGGTCTCACTGAAGAGCAGCAGAAGATGATCTACTACGATAATGCCGCGCAGATTTTCGGGCTTCCTGCGCAGAATGGATGATAGCGCCGAGATGCAGTGCGAGTCCGAGCATAGTCTGACAAGGTAGAAAGGAACCCGCCATGGATATCCAGCGCGACACATTGGTAGAAATGCTGCGCCTGTTGTACACCATCCGTGCCTTTGAGCACAAAGCGCGCCAGCTCTATGAGGAGAACCGGCTAGCGGGTAACTTCCTGGGCGCGCTCCATTCCTATGAGGGCGAAGAAGCCGTCGCGGTGGGTGCCTGTGTTGACCTGAGGAAGGATGATCGCATATTAAGCACCCACCGGGGTCACGGCCACTGTATTGCTAAGGGCGCGGACGTTAAGCTGATGATGGCGGAGCTTTTAGGGAAGGAAACTGGAATTAGTAAGGGCCGGGGCGGGTCTATGCATATGTTCAGCCCTGAACTGGGCCTGCTGGGTGGAAATGGCATTATGGGAGCCGGCCTACCGCTCGCTCTGGGATCAGCCTTCACCGCCCAGTATCGCGGAACCGATCAGGTAACCGTGTGTTTTTTCGGTGATGGGAGTTCCTGCCAGGGCACTTTCCACGAGTCGTTGAATTTGGCTTCGCTCTGGAAGCTGCCCGTAATCTACATTTGCGAGAATAATCAGTACGCAGTTACCACGCCGGTTGCCGAGAGCTTTCCCGTTCCTAATATCGCCGACCGGGCCGCCGGCTATGGGTGTCCGGGAGTGGTGGTAGACGGTAATGACGTTCTGGCGGTGTATGAGGCAGTTGGGGAAGCTGTGGGGCGAGCCCGGGCCGGGAATGGCCCGACCCTGATTGAATGCAAGACCTATCGTTATCAGCCCCACTGCATGGTCATTCCCGACCGTCGGGACACCGCGGAGATGGAAGAGTGGCAGGAGCGCGACCCGATCCCGCGGTTCGAACAATACCTGCTTGACCAGCACATCACGAGTGAGGCAGAACAGATGCAGTTAAGGCAGCAGGTTAACGAGGCGATCGAAGCGGCGGCCGCCTTTGCGCAAGTGAGCAGCTTACCAGACCCAGATACCGTTGCTGAATACCTATGGGCTTAAGATTCATTCCAGGAGTAGGCCGATGAAAGAAGTTACCTACGCAAGAGCCCTACAAGAAGCATTGACTGAAGAGATGGAGCGCGATGAGGCGGTATTCCTCATCGGAGAAGACATAGTCAATCTGGGGGGCGTATCTGGCGCTCTGAAAGGTCTGGCGGCTCGCTTTGGCGCCCAGCGCGTGCGCCAGACCCCACTATCAGAGGCCGCCTTTGTGGGACTCTCAGTCGGCGCGGCTATCACGGGGCTACGCCCGGTAGCGGAGATTATGTATGTAGACTTTGTTACCGTCTGCCTGGATCAGATTATCAACCAGGCGGCCAAGCTGCGCTATATGTCCGGGGGCCAACTGACAATCCCCTTGGTTATCAGGAGCCAAGGCGGCGGGGGTACTTCAGAAGCTGCCCAACATTCGCAGAGTCTCGAAGCCTGGTTCGCCCACACTCCGGGACTGAAAGTGGTGATGCCCGCCACCGCCGCTGATGCCAAGGGACTGCTCAAGTCGGCTATCCGCGACGACAATCCGGTCATCTTCCTGGAGCACAAGCTCCTATATGCGACCAAGGGCGAGATTCCGGAAGAAGAGTACGTGATACCCCTGGGGCAGGCCGAAGTGAAGCGGCCCGGCGAAGACATAACGGTGGTGGCCACTTCTCTGATGGTTCACAAAGCTCTGGCCGCTGCTGAGTCCCTGGCCGACGAGGTTAGCGTTGAAGTCGTAGACCCCCGCACCCTGGTGCCATTAGATATGAACTGCATCAAGGCTTCGGTTCAGAAGACGGGGCGACTACTGGTGGTCCAGGAGGCCTGTACTCGAGGCGGTTTCGGCAGCGATATTGTGCGTCGCGTGACCGAGGAATGCTTTGCTTCGCTGGTGACGGCTCCCCAAGTGCTGGGGGGAGCTAATCTACCAATGCCCTTCAGCCGTCCGCTGGAGACCGCGTGCATACCCCGGGAGGAGACTATCACTGCGGCAATCAGAAGCCTGGTGAGCTAATCATAATTGCCGCCTCAGACGCAGACCATTTTAGTATGAATCCAATGAAGAGGTGAACTAATGACAAACAACATGGAGCATAGCGAGAGGACGCAAGCCCTGCAGCGGGACGCGCTGCACTACGTACTGCTCAACCTGGGCAGTTATACTGATATTGAGCAGAGCGGGCCGAAGATTATCGAGCGGGGTGAGGGCTGCTACGTCTACAACACGGATGGCCGCCGATTCATTGATAGCTTCGGCTCGCTGCTCACTTCGGTATGTGGACACAATCGCCCCGAGGTTCATCAGGCGATGCTTGAGCAGATGCGCAAGATCGAGTTCTATCCAACCTATCACGACTGCTTCACGCCGGTGGTGATCGAACTCGCCAAGCGCCTGGCCGAATTGGCGCCCGGCGATCTGGAGGTCAGCTTCTTTGTCAGCGGCGGCTCGGAGGCCACGGCGTCGGCCATCAAGATGGCCCGGCAGTATTTCTGGGAGAAGGGCGAAAATAGCCGGCGGAAGATTCTGTTTCGCCGTAATAGCTATCACGGTGCCACCATGGGCGCCATGTCAGCCACGGGCTTGCCGTGGTTCCGCGAGCCGCAGGAACCACTGGTTCCGGGGTTTATCCCCGTGATGGCGCCGCATCCTTATCGCTGTGAGCTAGGCCTGGATCCGGAAGAGTCAGCGCGGATAGCTTTGCGCAATACCGAGGCTATTATGCAGTGGGAAGGTCCGCATACTATCGCGGCGATGATCCTGGACCCCGTGCCCGGTTCTAATGTCGGCTATCCGGTTCCGCCGCCGTTTTACCTGCCCGAACTTAAGGCTATGTGCGAGAAGTATGGCATCCTGACCATCTACGACGAGATCCAGGTGGGTATGGGGGGGAGCGGTAAGATGTTTTGCTGTGAGCATTGGGACGTGGTTCCCGAATTCTTATGCCTATCCAAGAGGTTCTCCGCCGGATTTGTACCTATGGGCGTAGTGCTGACTACCACCGAGATTGCCGATACCTTCCGCCGCCCTGGGCATGAGTTCCGCCATGGCTACACCTTCTGTGGTCATCCCGTATCGGCCGCGGCGGTGATGGCGGTTCTGGATATCTTCGCCAAGGAGAATCTGGTTGAGCGAGCGGCACAGATGGGTGCGTACCTGACCGAGAAACTCAACGGGCTGTACAAATATCCCATCGTCGGCGATGTGCGCGGTATTGGCCTGTTGCAGGCGGTAGAACTAGTTGCCGACAAGGACACCCGCGCCTTCTTGGACCCGAAGTTGGACGTAGGCGGATTCGTTCGCGACTATTGCTATCGCAATGGTATGATCCTGCGCAATAACGCTGACATTCTCGTTCTGGCCCCACCGCTGGTCGTCACCCGAGAAATCATTGACGAAATGGTCGCCAATATAGAAGGGGGGATCGCGGCGGCCATAGAGCACTTTGGACTTGAGTAAGTAAGTTACTCAAACCTGTTTTCCGTCTGGCAGCCAGACTGCTTTTCACCACAGTCTCGAGGAGGCATGGCAATGAGTTACGCCCGTTACTTAGTGATTGGTGTTATGGTGCTGGTATTTCTGGTAGGCACAATAATGT
This sequence comes from bacterium, assembly GCA_030607655.1. Lineage (GTDB taxonomy): Bacteria > Armatimonadota > Zipacnadia > Zipacnadales > Zipacnadaceae > JALGTV01. The sequence continues at coordinate 218 of JAUWJN010000117.1, read as the reverse complement.
GCTCAGAGGCGCAGGCGAATTTTTACGTAGCCACTAATGGTAATGATACCTGGTCGGGGACGCTGCCCGCGCCGAATGCGGCGGGCACTAACGGCCCTTTTGCTACCCTGACCCGTGCCCGCGACGCCATTCGCGCGCTCAAGGAAAGTGGCGGCTTGCGCCAGCCGCTTAAGGTGCTGGTGCGGGGTGGGACGTATTATATGCCGGAGACGCTCACG
>JAUWJN010000086.1 GCA_030607655.1 bacterium | reverse complement strand
GCACTTGGGTCCCATCCTCAATGACTTTCAGATATATCACATATACCCCCTTGCCGGCTATCACGCCTTGCCCAACGAAGGGATGAAAGAAAGTCCAGGCAGTGGCCGCCGCTCCTGCCAGCGCCAGCCGCAGACGCGAGGGCTGGGTGGCAGGGAAAGTTACCAGTTCAGCCCGCAAGCCTTGAACCAGTATCGCGGCTATAGGTGAAAGGATTACTCCCCCCATTGAAAACATCTTGAGAATCGCAGCAATAGTGGCGATGGCAATAACTGTACCCCGCCGCTGCACCAAGCACTTGCCCACCAAGGCTATGGTGATCCCGATGGCGGACAGAATCAGCCCCCGCAAGGGCAGATGTAGAGCGTGTAGATAAGCGCCCAGGCTTATCTCAACTGCCCCCCATAAAGCGCCGCACAAGCCCACATAAACCAGCCATCGTGTAGTATCTTTCACTTATTGGTCTCCTGAAAATCCAGTCGCGTAGCGCCGGTTCTCAACCTGCGCGGCAAAGCAGAGGATATCGTCTGCGGTTCCGACTTCACCGGCCCCTGGGCTACTATATGTCCGTTCTCCATCACAACAACTCGGTCAGCCCATCGCCGCACTGTCTCGGTATGATGAGTAATCAGCAGCAGCCCCCGGCCGCGATTGCCAGACGAAGCTACCAGGTTCATAAGATCGTGGAGGACCTCAGCATCCTGGCCAGCGGTAGGCTCATCCAATATCAGTAGACGGGGAGCCAGACTGAGGGCAGCCGCCACCGCGGTTCGCTCCTGCTCCCCCCGACTCAAAGTGTGCGGGCCCCGATTCTTCAGGGGCCCCAGACGCAGGTCTCTCAGTACCTGCTCAATCCCCGCGGCATTGCCATTGCCCAGGTTATTCGGGCCCAACCATACTTCTTCGTTTACAGTGTCGCACAAGAAATGCTGCTGGGGCTGCTCGCAGACCAGGCCAATGTCGCTTCCTAACTGAACGCGGCCGCCGTCAAACTGGTACTTGACTGTTCCTTTCTGAGGTCGCAGCAACCCCGCCAGCAATTGGGCCACCGTGGTCTTGCCAGCCCCGTTAGGTCCCACCAGGGCAAGGCATTCGCCCGGGTATATCACCAAATCTAGATCGCTAACCACCGGTGTGGTGTCAAAACTATACGAGACATTCTCCATAACGGCTAGTGGACAGTGGTCAGTGTCAGTCGTCAGCCTGGAGTTGTTGCTGTCCACTGCCCACTGTCCACTGTCCACTGTACTTATAATTTGCTCCCAGGCCTGGCGGGCGGGCTGAGCGGTAGTTGGTGGCCCAGGTGGGCCATCATGGAGTATTTCTCCCTGCGCTAGTTCAATCTCTCGGGAAGCCAGTCCCCTGAACTCCTCGGCCCGGTGTTCAACCACTACGATGCCCATTCCCCAATGCCGGTGTAAGGGGCCCACGGTTTGGCGCAAGTGGTTGACAGCCTGATAGTCCAGGTTAGCGGTAGGCTCGTCCAGGATAAGCATGCGGGGTTCCAAGGCTAACACTGCGGCAATGGCTACCCGTTGCTTCTCGCCTGCTGACAACGTGGGGATAGACCTCGTCCGCAAATGCTCAATATCAACGGCGGCTAACGCCCGCTGGACCCGCCTGGCCACCTGTTGCTCAGAAAGCCCCAGATTTCGGGGCCCAAAGGCTATCTCCTCTTCTACATACAGATTAAAAAGCTGACACTCAGGCTGCTGGAATACCAGGGCTACCCTGGTGGCTAGCTCAGGTAGGGCCATATCCACAGTGCTATGCCCCTGTACTGTTACCTTCCCGGTGATTCTATACTGGTAAGCATTAGGTATTAGTCCTGCCAGACACCGTACCAAGGTGGTTTTACCACTGCCCGAAGGGCCAGTGATAAGCACGAATTCATCGGAAGTGATATCCAAACAGACATTACGGAGCAGAAACTGCTCGCCAGCCTGTACTCCCAAATGTGCGGCCTCGATACGCATAAGCTGTTCTCCTACCACCAGCGGGCGCCAATCTTGTGGCCATGTATATGAGCCTTCTGCCACTTGGCCCGGCCATCAGCGCAAGCATGATTACGACCGCCAACATGATTACCGTCCCCAGTGCCGTGGTGGTCTTCAAAGATGAATACGTAAGCGGGGTCGCTGACTTGGTCAGTGTGCACCGGGTGGGGGTCCCAACTGCGGAAGTTGTTAACCACGATCATGGCATTAACTTCATAATTGGTTTCCGGACCAGTGTCAGGCTGGTCTCTGGGAGTGGAGGGACAAAAGGCCACCTCGGCGTTACCAATATAAGGCTGCAGCACCCTCACATAAGGCGCGGCGTCCCAACGATTCGTGCCATCGGGACTATCCAGGTCACCATCCCCAGCCGGAGCACGAGGCTGCAGGTCAAAAGGATAATACCCGTCATAATCGCTGGTGTACAGCATCATGGCCATACCCAGTTGACGTAGATTTGACAGGCACACTGTCTGCTGCGACTTCCCCCGGGCCTGGGCATAAACTGGGAATAAAATCGCCGCCAAGATGGCGATGATGGCAATAACCACCAGCAGCTCAATCAAAGTAAACCCGCCGGCTAGTGGGGAGGACTTCTCCCTGGTTCGGGAGAAGACTGCTAGTGGGCGATCATCCCAACTTGAAAGCGATTTCACATAAAACACTACTTTGCTATCAAGATAGAAGGCCAATTTCGCTTCGCGATGTAGTACATTTCTCCTTTCCATCTAGTTAGTCCTGCCTGACTAGTGGTGTGAGAAGGAATGGCCGGGCCCGGGGACGAATATTGGACTGGTGGCCTAACGCCCCTACCATTGTGGGAGCTGCCTATTATGGATTATGTTGAAATGATGCCAGCCATAGGCCCGTATTCCGGTGTGGTGGGCAGGTCAGACGGGATGACAGAAGACGGGCACACGAGCGAGGTCCCATGCTGTATGGAGGAACTATCCGTATGGCGGAAACGATAACCGATCAGCAAGCAGCAGGCCAGGCACCGTCCGAAGCCGACGTGAACGCGGTCCTTGACGAGCTAGGGATCTCGCCGAGTTGCAACCTTATCAGTGTCCTACAGGACGTGCAAGGCCGCTTCGGCTACCTGTCGCCTTGGACCCTTGAAGAGATCAGTCGCCGCACTAAGATCCGCCTCAGCCGCATTTACGGAGTGGTCAGCTTCTACGCCCAGTTCTATACTGAGCCGCACGGGCGGCATACAGTCCGGGTCTGCCGAGGCACGGCCTGTTACGTCCGCGGCAGCAAAAGGGTGCTAAACGCTGTGAAGGCCCAACTTGGCATTGAGGAAGAAGACACCACCGAGGACATGATGTTTACACTGCAAACTGTGGCCTGCCTGGGAGCTTGCGCCCTGGGGCCGGTCATGGTGGTGGACTCTACCTACCACGGCAAGATGGACCCCCGCAAGGCTATTGGTGTCCTACAAACGTATCGGGATGAATCACACTAATGAGCAGAATTAACTCGCCCCAAGAACTCCACATCCGGCGGGAACGCGTCTCCGGGCGCGAAGAAGATGCTCTTCGCACCATTACCTTGTGCGGGGGCACGGGCTGCACTGCCTTGGGATCGGCGCAAGTCTACGCAGCTTTCGAACGCGGAATACAACAGCGGGATCTGGGCAACAAGATAAAGCTGAAGCGTACCGGCTGTCACGGTTTTTGCGAACAGGGCCCGGTCCTAGTCATCCTTCCCGAAAGGTTCTTCTACCCCGGGGTGCAAGTTGAGGACGTGGCGGAAATCCTCGAGCGTACGGCCCTGCAGGGCGAAGTCATCGATCGCTTGTGCTATGTCGACCCCGTCTCGGGCCACAAAATCGCCCACGAACATGAAGTGCCATTCTATAGGGGGCAAAAGCGGTTGGTGTTCCGGCATAACGGGGAACTCGACCCTATTGATCTGGATGACTATATTGTCCGTGATGGCTACCAGGGGCTGGCGAAAGCTCTTTGCGAGATGACGCCACAAGAGGTAATTGACGAGGTCAGACTATCGGGATTGCGCGGCCGCGGCGGCGCCGGCTTTCCAACAGGCGTCAAGTGGGAATTGTGCCGCAAGTCCCCTGGCAACGACAAGTACCTTATCTGTAACGCCGACGAAGGCGACCCAGGCGCATTCATGGATCGCAGCCTCCTAGAAGGAAGTCCCCATGCCATCATTGAGGGGATGGTTATCGCCGGCTATGCTGTCGGTGCACGGGACACGATGATTTATGTCCGCGCCGAGTATCCGCTGGCGGTGCGCAATGTCCGCATAGCCCTTGAGCAGGCCCGCGAAGCAGGACTGCTGGGCGAAAACATTCTAGGCTCGGGGTTTTCCTCCGACATTTCTATTCACCGGGGGGCGGGAGCCTTCATCTGCGGCGAAGAGACCGCTTTGATAGCTTCATTGGCGGGCACGCGGGGGATGCCGAGCCCGCGGCCGCCGTTTCCTGCCCATAGCGGGTACCGGGGTAAACCCACTAACATCAACAACGTTGAGACCTTTGCGAATGTCCCTCTCATCATCCTTAACGGCCACCAGTGGTACAGGGCCATCGGCACCGAAGGCAGCAAGGGTACGAAGATATTCGCCCTGGCTGGTAAGGTGAGAAACACCGGGCTGGTGGAAGTGCCCATGGGCACCACGCTGCGCCAGATCATCTTCGAGATTGGTGGCGGTATCCCCCGAGGTCGCAAGTTCAAGGCCGCCCAGATCGGCGGACCCTCCGGGGGCTGCGTGCCTGCACAGTACCTGGACCTACCGATTGACTACGACTCGGTTCAAGACATCGGCGCGATCATGGGCTCCGGTGGCTTGATCGTTATGGACGAAGCCACGTGCATGGTGGACATCGCCCGGTTCTTCACCGACTTCTGTCAGCAGGAATCGTGTGGCAAGTGTGTGCCGTGTCGCATAGGCACCAAGCGAATGCTGGAGATACTGACCCGCATCACCGAGGGTCAGGGAGAGCTGGCCGATATTGATCGACTGGAGCGGCTCGGCGAGGTGATCCAGCAGACCTCCCTGTGTGGTCTGGGGCAGACTGCTCCTAATCCGGTGTTGTCAACGATTCGCTATTTCCGTGACGAGTATGAAGCCCACATCGTCGAGAGGCGCTGCCCAGCCAATGCCTGCGAAGCGCTAATCACCACGACCTGTGCCAGTGCGTGCCCGGCGCACGTCAATGTTCCCGAGTACGTGGGCTTGATCGCCGAAGGCCACTTTGCCGAGGCTCTGGACATCATTCGCCGGCGCAATCCCTTCGTCTCGATCTGTGGGCGGGCCTGCCATCACCCTTGCGAAGTATTCTGCCGCCGCGGTGACGTAGACGAGCCGGTAGCTATCAGGCACCTCAAGCGCTTCGTGTCGGATAAGGAGAAAGACGTCGGCTACCCGCCCCAGTGGTTAGGGCCCCGGGAGGGTCGGGTGGCTGTTATCGGCTCGGGCCCAGCGGGGCTGCCGGCGGCATATTTCCTGGCACTGATGGGACGTGAGGTGAAGGTATTCGAGGAACTCGACGTGGTGGGCGGCGTGTTGGCGGTAGGCATCCCTTCGTATCGAGTGCCGCCGCAGGCCCTGGCCCGCGATATCGACTACATCCGCCGGGCGGGCGTGGAAGTAGAAACTGGCCACCGGATTGAATCGCTCCAGGAGCTGCGCGACGCCGGTTTCGATGCTATCTTCGTAGCGGTAGGTGCTCAGAATGACATTAAGCTGGACATTCCTGGCGAGGAGATGGCGGGCGTCTACCACTCTCTCAGCTTCCTGCGGCAGGTGGCGCTGGACGAGATTGGCGAGCTGCCGGGCCGGGCTGTAGTGATCGGGGGCGGCAATGCGGCCATCGACTCGGCGCGCACCGCCCTGCGGCTAGGAGCAAGTTCGGTAACTATCCTATACCGCCGCACCGAGGAAGAGATGCCGGCCATCCGCGAGGAGATCGAGGAAGCGATACTCGAAGGTGTGGACATACACTTCCTTGTAGCTCCGATTGCCATTGAGGGCGACGGACACGTTGAGGCGGTGCGCTGCACCGAGATGGAGCTGGGCGAGGCCGATGAAAGTGGTCGCCGCCGGCCCATCCCAAAACCGGGCTCCGAGGTGGTAGTTGAAGCCGCCAATGTAATCGTCGCCATTGGGCAAAGGTCGGATCTAGACTTTGTTGCTGGCGACGAGCATCTGGCCGTCGCGCGGGGGCGGCTCGTCACGGATCCAGTCACGCAGTGCTGCGGCGACGGCAACGTATTTGCCGGGGGTGATGCGGTCACCGGACCGGCAACATTGATTGAAGCCATCGCCGCGGGCCAGCGGGCGGCCCAGGCCATTGACATCCTCCTGGGCGGCAAGGGGGAATTGCCACCTGACACTGGTTTCGCTTCGCGGAGCAAGCCGGAGGAGGCCGAGGCTGAGATCCCCCGCCATCGGGTCCGTTCGCTATCCGCGGCCAAGCGCCGCGGTACCTTTGACGAGGTGCTCAAGCGGTACTCTGCCCGGACAGCTCAGGCTGAGGCGCAGCGCTGCCTGCGTTGCGACCTGGAATGACAACCGATAGAGGCCCAGACTATGGCTGACGAAGTTGCGCTCAGTATTGACGGTACCGAACTGACTGTTCCGGAGGGCACGACCATTTTCCTGGCCGCCCGGAGCGTAGGGATAGACATTCCTCACCTGTGCTATGACCCGGAACTGGGTCTGCCCCCGACCAGCTCATGCCGACTATGCCTGGTCGAGGTCGAAGGTGTAGCGACGCCCGTGCCTTCCTGCTCATACCCGGTAAGTGCTGGTATGGTAGTGCGCACTGATACTGACGAAATCCATGAGATCCGGCGGATGGTCATTGAGCTGCTGCTGTCGGATCATCCTCACGACTGCCTGACCTGCGAGAAGTCCGGCGACTGCGATCTTCAGAAGTACGCTTACGAACTGGGCGTCAAGGCCCCGGAGTACGCTGGGGAGCTGATACCGCCGCAGCCCGTTCAGGACGGCCCGGCGATCTCTTACGATCGCACCAAGTGCATCCTGTGCGGCCGCTGTGTGGAGGTGTGCCACAACGTTGAAGTAGTTGGCGCGATTGACTTCCAGGAGCGTGGGTTCGATACCCACATTGGACTGCCCCCGGGACTGCCCCGAGATCAATCGGGGTGCACCGAGTGCGGCAACTGCATAGATGTATGTCCCACGGGCGCGCTGTCGTTTGTCGGAGCGGAGGGGAAGGGCAGAGCGTGGGAATTGGACCGCGTTGTCACCACGTGTCCCTACTGCGGGGTCGGCTGCACGCTGGTCCTGCACACCCGCAATAACCGTGTGGTGAAGATCACAGGTGAGCCGGGATTGGGAGTCAGCCGTGGCTGGCTATGTGTCAAGGGACGGTTCGGGTTCGACTTTCTCCATCATCCGGATCGCTTGACCGACCCGCTCATCCGGCGCGACGGGGAGCTGGCCGCAGTAAGCTGGGATGAGGCACTTGACTTTGCCGCCGCGCGCTTCACGCAAATCAAGCGAGAGTTCGGTCCGGATAGCATCGCTGTGATGGCCTCGGCGAAGTGTACCAACGAAGAGAATTACATCATGCAGAAGTTCATGCGTGTGGTGATTGGCACCAACAATGTTGACCACTGTGCGCGGCTGTGCCACGCCTCAACAGTGGTCGGCTTGGCCCAAGCCTTCGGCAGTGGCGCTATGACCAACTCTATTGACGATCTTGACCAGGCCAATGCCATCTTCGTGATCGGTTCAAATACCACCGAATGTCATCCCATCATTGGTGCAGCCATCAAGCGCGCCGCTCAGCGAGGAGTCCCACTCATCGTGGCCGATCCTCGTACTATCGAACTGACGGAGTACGCAGTGGTCCACTTGCGCCACAAGCACGGTACCGATGTGGCGCTGGTCAATGCCCTTGCGCATGTAATCCTCCAGGAGGGCCTCGAAGATAAAGAGTTCATTGCGCAGCGTACCGAAGGGGTCGAGGAGTTTCGGGCTACCGTCGAGCGATACACCCCTGAACTCGCTGAGAAAATTACCGGGGTTGCCGCCCAGGACATCGTCCGTGCGGCACGCATTTACGCCCAGGCCCCGGCGGCCTCCATAGTCTATTCAATGGGCATCACCCAACACACTACCGGGACCGACAACGTGCTGGCGCTGGCGAACTTAACCATGCTCACAGGGAATATAGGCACACCCGGTACAGGTGTCAATCCGCTGCGGGGTCAGAATAACGTGCAGGGCGCGTGCGACATGGGTGCCCTGCCCAATGTCTTCCCTGGATATCAGAAGGTAGACGACGATGCGGTGCGAGCAAAGTTTGAAGCAGCGTGGGGGGGTTCATTACCTGCCTCATCTGGTCTCACCGTGGTGGAGATGATCAATGCCGCGGCTGAGGGCAAGCTGAGGGCGCTTTACGTCATGGGTGAAAACCCTATGTTAAGTGACCCCGACAGCAGCCACGTCGAGGAGGCCCTGAGAAAACTGGACCTGCTCATTGTCCAGGATATCTTTCTCAGTGAGCCGGCCCAACTAGCCGCCGTGGTGCTACCAGCCGCCGCCTTCGCCGCGAAGGAGGGGACGTTCACCAATACCGCGCGGCGTGTGCAGCGCGTGCCCAAGGCCCTT
>JAUWJN010000067.1 GCA_030607655.1 bacterium | reverse complement strand
TTTTTGCAAGGTGCGGAGGGCGATATTAATCCGGCGCGTATGCGCGAAGAAAACCCCAACTCTACGACCTGGACTGGAGAACGGCTCGCCGACCTAATCATCGGCGTAATAGACGAGATAGAAGAGTCACCTGGTGAAGAAATCCGCGGCGCTCTAGCTACGGCGCGTTTGCCTTTAGAAGTGCAGTCAGAGGCGGAGGTGCGAGCTGAACTGGCAGACAGTTTGAAACCCAGTGAGAAGCCTACCGCGGAGGAGTACCGCGAGGTATGCAAAAATCGCCTATGGGCTTGTGGTAAATTAGAAGCGTTGTGTCAACCCGAGCCTGATATTCTGCCTGCGCCCATCCAGGCCTTGCGTATTGGTGATCTACTTCAACTAGGTCAGCCCTTTGAGCTATTTACCTGCTTTGCGCTAGCAGAGCGTGAGCGCTCGTCCTTACCGAATACCTGGGTTCTCGGATGCGCTAATGATTTACTCGGATATATGCCTTACCGGGCCAATTTTGAGCAGCATTGCTATGCGGCTGACATTGCCCCGACTATCTGGCGTCGCTTTCCGTTTCAGCCCGAGGCAGGCGACCACTTAGTAAACGGCCTCAGTGAACTGGCTCAGTCGTTAGCGTCCGAATGAATGGCTCAATAACGCCCACCACGCTCCCAGGTGGTTGGGCGGTCTCGCTGCTGAATGAGAGTGGAAAACGGTAGATGTTGACAAGGAGAATCTCCCGATGCCGAAAACAATTCTAACCTTACCTGATAATTCCTCCGTAGAAGTGGCCCCGGGCACTACTGGCTTGCAGGTAGCGGAGATGATTGGGCCTCGACTGGCTCAAGACGCAATAGCGGTCAAGCTCAACAACCGGCTCGTAGATTTGTCAACAGCCATCCAAGAGGATGGCGATTTTGCGGTGTTGACTTTTGACGCCCCTGAGGGCCAACAAATTTACCGGCACTCGACTGCGCACGTGATGGCTGACGCAGTCCTGCACCTGTTTCCCGAGGCTAAGCCTACGATTGGCCCGGCTATTCAGGATGGATTCTATTATGACTTTGATGTGCCTGAGCCGTTTACCGAAGAAGACCTAGCCCGCATTGAAGCCCAGATGCAGCAGATTATTGATGCTGATACACCCTTTGTTCGCAGGGAGATCTCGGCTCAGGAAGCGCATGAGCTGTTTGGGGATAATCCCTTCAAGATTGAGATGATTAACGAGCTGGAGCAAAGTGGCGAAGAGCAAATTACCCTATACGAGCATAGTGATTTTGTTGACCTGTGCCGCGGTCCGCACCTGCCCAGTACCGGTAGGATAAAAGCCTTTAAGCTGCTATCAGTAGCCGGTGCCTATTGGCGCGGCGACGAATCCAATCCGATGCTCCAGCGGATTTACGGCACCGCCTATCCTGATGAAAAGATGCTTCAGCAGCACCTGCGTCGGCTAGAGGAGGCGAAAGAGCGCGACCACCGCAAGCTAGGCCGCGAGCTGGAGCTATTTACCTTCTTTGATGAGGCCGGTGCGGGACTGGTTTATTATCCGCCTAATGGCGCCATGCTCCGCCAGATAGTCTGTGACTTTACTACCCAGGAGCATCTGAAGCGTGGGTACCAACTCGTGCGCACCCCGCACCTTATAAAGAGCGAAATATGGGAGACCTCCGGCCACGCGCAGCAGAACTATCCGATGTATTACACCGACGTCAGCGGTCAGTCCTACGGCATCAAGCCCATGAACTGCCCGGGCCATATCCTGATATATAAGTCCAAGACGCGCTCGTATCGCGACTTGCCCATCCGCTACTTTGAACTGGGTACGGTCTACCGCCACGAGCGTGGCGGGGTGCTGCACGGACTGATGCGGGTTCGCGGATTTACCCAGGACGATGCCCATATCTTCTGCACTCCTGAGCAGCTCACTGACGAAATCACCGGCGTCATCAGGTTTGCTCAGGACATGCTCCAAACCTTCGGGTTCGCGGAATATAATGTGGCTCTCAGCACCAAACCGCCCAAGGCCCTCGGTAGTGACGAGATCTGGGTGCGGGCTACCAATGCGCTAACCAGCGCCCTGGAAGCCGCCGGGTTGGATTATGAAGAGAAGCCGGGCGAGGGCGCGTTCTATGGGCCAAAGATTGACATAAGTATTAAAGATGCTCTGGGGCGTTTCTGGCAAGGCCCGACCATTCAGTGCGATTTTAACTTACCCGAACGCTTTGATATAACCTATATCGCCGAGGACGGCCAACGCCATCGGGTAGTAATGGTGCACCGTGTGGTGCTGGCGGGAATCGAGCGGTTCCTGGGAGTATTGATAGAGCATTATGGGGGAAGCTTCCCCGTGTGGCTGGCTCCAGTCCAGGTCAAGGTCCTCCCCATCACCGACCGCAACCTGGAATATGCCCGCCAGGTTACCGCGCAACTGCACGACGGTGGGTTCCGGGTGGAGATAGACGAAGCACCTGCCACCCTCCAAGCCAAGATTCGTGATGCTGAACTGATGAAAATACCCTATATGCTGGTGGTAGGTGACCGGGAACAGGAGTCGGGACAGGTAGCTGTCCGCAGCCGTGAGGCCGGCGACATCGGCCCCCAGCCCCTTGACGAGTTTGTACACCACTTAGCCGCGGAGGCAGCCGCCCGAACATAGGAAGGTCCATGATGACCATTACAATTGATAACTACCGGCCGGGTGATGAGGAGCGAATGAAAGACATTGCTGCCCGCGCCTTTTCTCGGTTTACTCGGGAGGGACTGGACTTTATGCTGCCTCGTGATAAGGTCGAAGACGCGTTCCGAGAAGAAGTTCAAAGCTACACGCGGCGCGCGCAAGAACAGACCGAGGGCTTGGGAGTGTTCGTTGCCCGGCGTGACGGCCAAGTCGTGGGCCATATTGCTCTGGTGGTGAATCAGGGCCGTTCGCAGCAGTTTGGGATGAAATGGGGCATACTTGCCTCCTTGGTAGTGGACCCCGATTACCATCACCAGGGCATCGGAACAGCCTTGATTAAGCGAGCTATGGAGTGGTTCCGCGAGCAGCGGTGCGAGTACGTGGAGGTATCTACTGATCAGAATAATATCGCTGCCATCCGAGCATACGAAGCCGCCGGCTTTCGCGTGATTTACAGCGGCCTTACTCTCTCCCAGAAGCTCTCGGATTAGCCGACCCCTGGCCCCCCGAGGTGGATGCCGATCGTGGGCAGCCAGTCATACAGCAGAAACTGCACCCGGCCGATAAGCAGCGATATACGGGCCATAACGGTATTGCCGAACCCCGCCCCAAAGGCCACCATCAGAAACCATATCCCCACTCGCGAGGCCCGGCCTAATAAGCCCTCGTGTCGGGCCGAGAAGTAAAAGTAGGTGAGGGTGCAGACAACGCCGACTACCAGTAGCAGATTACCGAAGCCCGTCAGGAAATCATATCCCCCATTGGCCCCGGGGGGCAGCAGCGGCAGCATGGTGCCATGCATTTGTCTAAGGATGTAGCTCTCGACGCTCCGGGGTATGCTCAGGCCCGCCCCCAGGCCCATCACAAAGGCAATCGGCCAGCGGGACAGCCAGTCGTATCGGGGTACGAAGCGACTGAGAATCAGTAGTCCTAACACCATAGGTATTATCAGGCTGTATTTGGGGCCCGTCGCATCTTCTACCAGGTGAGGCCGGAACAGGGGATTGATGAGCAGAGGAACTAAGCCCTCATACCATAGAATAACCGCGCCATAGGCCACTGAGACGCCCACGAAAATGTGCTCGCCCAGTTTGTAAGCCGGATTATCACCATACAGGAAACTGTAAATAGCCAGGGTGAGTAGCGCGGCCACCCAGATTCCAATGATCTGCGTGGATAAGCCGAAAATGGTACTACTGGTAGCTGCTGCTTCAGGCATAGACTTGCCTCGAAACAATCAACGGCGGCGAGTGATCGCGAAGTAGCCGATGTTCCCCAAAATGACAAACAGTATTATTAGCAAGTGGGCAACCGATTGGGACGCCATACCAAGGGTGCCTAAAGCGCGGTGATTAATCAGCTCCTCGTACTCGGCAGCCCCCTTTAGCCCATTCAGCATCCCGATTAGTTGACCCGTTTGCAGGAAGGGATAGTAGTCAGTGGCCATGACCGCCGTGATGCCCGCGGCTAACTTAACCTTATATGGGTCGTGGGCAAAGACGATCCACGAACCTGGGGCCGTGCCGGAGGCCAGGTCTATGATAAGGCCGATATCGTCGTAATTGCGGATGCCTTCCATAACCGGCAACTGGCGGGTGGACCTGCCCTGGGCATCAGTGGGATACGCGTCGGCAATACTCTGCCCCATGCGGTCAATCAGTACGATGTCGCCCGGCTTGTAGCCCAGGTTAACCCAGTCAGTCCCGTCTTCTTTCCCCATTTGCGCGGCCACTGGGGCGACTGCGTTTTCACACATCTGGGTGCCGGTAACTACTAGCGTCACTCCCACTAGCCGCAGATCGCGCGAGAAAATATGGCGACTGAGCGCGACCGCCATCGGGTCCAACTCGGGCATGCTGGCCGGACCGTAGTCAAATACCAACATTATCGGCGTACGCGGCGGCAGTCCCTCAATGGTGTCATAAAGACTTTGCGTTGAGGGGGTGGTATACCCCAGCGGTATATCCCAGGTGGTCAGGAAGGGGATAAGCACCGCTACGAATATGAATATAAAGATTATGCGACGGTCGAAGTAGGCCAGCTTCTGCCACATATCAACAGGCTACCTTCCACCTCCCAAATGAGAGCGTTCAATGCCCAGCAGTATCCGCAGCGCCGTGGCAATCCCGCCCAACGCCGCCCCGAACAGGATGCCCCGCTTGGCACCTACGGTGGGGAAGACCATTATCCACTCGGCAAGATCCGGCAGTTTCGCATGGATCAGTTCGCCGATGGGTACCCGCCCTAGCATTACGATCACTGCCGTCACCAGAAGCACGGTTGCTTCCGGCGTGCGAGCCCGGAACGTCCGATAAGCGGCTGAGGCGATGAAAAACGCCAGCAGTGAAAAAATCGTGGCATCCAGCGGAACTTCAACATGGTCAAACAGCCAATCAAACAGCGTCCCCGGCCGGTGGCCATAAATCATTCCGACCAAAAACATCACGGCGAAACTGATCAGGGTTACAAAGCTGTAGCTGTACCCTTCGCGCCGGCGCCGAATCTTGTCTATATGGGTTTGAAATAGACTTTGCAGCCCCAAGACCAGCGCAAAGGCGCCGATAATCATCACCCACTCCTCAAGCGCATCGTAGGCGGTCTTGAAGGCGGGATGGGGCACAAAGTACTGCACGATCATGAACATGCCCGCCAGGAATCCAATTGCGATCGGCACTTGCAGTCGCATTATGATTTACGGCTTAAACCAGGACAGAAATGTCACGACTAGCCCGGGGACGGCAAAGACGCCGACCGTCGCCAGGACCACCCCCGTAATGATAGCTACGGTGAGCAGTATTTTGCCGATGTCCTGGCCCTTCAGTTGCGCCAGCAGCAGTGGACTGCGCGATAGGTAGGCTCCAGCCGCGTACAGCTCCTCTCCCATCAGGGTATAATCGCAGGCGGTAATGAAGAAGGGCAGTTGGGTGTCCATGTCGGTGCCGGCAATCTGGATGGCTCCGGTCATATTGCCGGTCTCAGCTAGGATAAGGGCTTCGGCGTAGAATGTGCCCATAAAGAAATTAGCGGCGGGCCTCTCCCGCAGCATTATCCCATCCACCGCAGCGGTATAGCCGAACTGGCTGCTAGTGACGTAGAAAATATTATCCGGCTCATAGGCGTCGGGCTTACCCGCTTCGATGTATGCTTGGTGGACGATTTCCCGCTCGGCGGTCATTACCAGCGGATCGTTACAGGGGACGATAATAGGTGTCTCGTAAGCAGCAGCGCGCTTGGCTAGATGACCGAGTATCAGCATCGAGGCAATGGTAGCTATACCACTAATCCCCCCGAGGCCGCTCACATATAACATCGGTCGGCCCATCTCCGTAGCTCGTCCGATGGCATCATTGACCGCCTCCAGACCGGCAATGGGCCGAATATACATCTCGCGGCGGCGGGCGTAGTAGATACAGCCGATAACTATGCCGGAGTATAAGACCATCACCACCAGCACATTAGTCCGCTCGGCATTAAACCACTTGGTTTCCTCCTCAGCAGGAGATTCGGAGGCGAATGGCGGTTGGGCCACTGCCGCACTGACCACCAGACCCATAACGAGGACAGCCACGATCAGCGCCAAAATTTGCCGGCTTATTGCTGTGTTCATTGTTGAATCAATTCAATGTTGGCGCGCGGGACAGTGATCTCTCTCCCATCTTCCAACTTGATGCGCGCCACCCGCACCTGCGCCTCGGTTTCAATGATTTGCAACTGTTCGGGCAGGTCGGTTACCGTACCCATTAACCCGAAATACGGGTCGCGAACTAGTCGGACACAACTGCCGACGGCTAGCGCCGAGACCGCCGGCGGGGGTAGGACAGCTTCGGCCCCGGTATGTGGAATTATGACCTCCGGACGGATTACTCCCGCCCGAATCTGGGTGGCTCCATTGATTGAAGCCGCCTGCCCATCATGACTTAGCAGCAGCTCGAAAAAGCGTTGCGCCATTACTATCTGACCAAATCCCTCGGTGATGATTAACGTAATGCCCATATCTTCCTGTCCAGTAATAGCCACGCCCAGAGGCTCGCCCAGAAAGCGATCCAGGTCATCACCACGTATGCCTCCCACTATTACGCCAGTAACCCCTACCTCACAGGCACGTTGCAGAGCCGCGTAGGTTACCAGCGAGCCGCCAACTACGATCTTTCCCTGACACTCGTCCGTGATGTGCTCGGGCTCCAGGATTTGGTCGGGTGTCGCGGCCAGTAGCTTCAATCTACCATGAGCCTCGCCCCCGATGCCGATAATTCCTTGCAGCAGCGCCCCCTGACACTCGACTACCACCCCCTCGTCGCCTAGCACTTCCACCACGGTTCCCTTAACGTAACCAGTTACCTCTACTGGTAGAGGCTTGCCCCTGATTAGCACTTGCCCGGTTACGTTACTGATGTTTTCAACTATCCCGTCCACGGGCGATTGGGATAGCGAATGGAAAATACCCCAAAGCGCTTTGTACTCGGCGATTACGTCCCCGACCTGAACTGGATCACCCTCCGCTTTCGCCATACAGCGGGGCATCTCTTCGGGACTAACGTTCAAATCATGCGCCACATTGACAGTTGCCACATTACCTGGAAGCTCACTGGAGGCGACAATGTCGGCGGCCGCGACAGCTTGCCCCTGAGCCACATGTACCTTCCCGGGCAGCGGTAGGCGCCGGAGCTTGCGCAGAGTTACCGATTCAGATACGGTCAATCCTGGTGTATAGGCGTGAGTGATAGGCATTATCCTCTAGCGCCGCGGATACAGACCTACGGCCTCCTCCCAGCTTCGCAGCAGTTGTTGACGTTCACTGGGCAGCGGGGGCAGTTGCAAAGGCCGCCCGCGGGTATCAATAATCAGCCCGACTACGCCGCCGTCTATCGAGGCGGTAACTGATCGGCCCCGACCGCCGCCAACGTCATAATAGCGACTAGGGTTAATAATCACCTTGCGGGTTTGGTCTTCGCCTATCTCTACAAGTCGTAACTGTCCAGTCGGCACCGACATGGTTTCACCGGTGTCGCTGAACGTCAGCTCCACGCAGGGGCTGCCTACTCGACCGGGCCCCACTGGCGCCAGGCAAGTGCCCAGTCGAATCAGGCAGTCCCGCAGAAATACTTGCCGGGCAGCCTCGGGATGTACCTGGGCGAGCACCCCAAGCTGGGGCATCATAAATATACTGTCCACCGCCAATCGGGTAAGGCCCTCCGGCTGGAAGGCGTCAATAAGCATCATCGCCGCCTGCACCCGGCGGGGGGCATGAGATAGTATGCCGCCCGAGCCGACCACCAAGTCCAATGCCATCATATCCACTAGGGTTTCTTCGCCGGCCTGAACCTGGGCAAAGGCGCTGGCGATATCGCGCTCCTGCTGAATGCCCTTCAGCCCAGTGGCTAACATTTTATGTTGCTCAAAGGCCAGCCGCAGCGCCTCGCGGGCCACCGCTTGCTCTATCCTCAACCCCTCCAGCCACTGAGGTATGGTAGTAGGGCGGATCATCTTATTGCGAATGCGCTCAGCCAGCTGGGTTTGCTCGATCTCCTCGCCAATCCAGCGGACGACGTTATCCAGCCCGGCTTCCACAATAACGTTGGAGATCGAATAGCTCATCCCTAAATTGGCACTCACCGTACGGTTGAATACGCCGCCAAATATGCTAAAGACATCCGTCGTGGCTCCACCAATGTCTACGCCTATGATGTTGATATTCTCTTCGCGGGCGATGTCTTGTATAATATTGCCCACCGCCGCAGGCGTAGGCATAATATCGGCATCAGTCCAATTCATCAGTTCACCATAACCCGGGGCCTGAGACATAACGTGGTGGAGGAACTCCTCCTGTATCATCGCCCGAGCCGGGCCTAATTCCTCTCGCTCCAGAGTAGGCCGCAGATTATCCACCATCGTTAAGGCGCTGCGCTCAGCTAAGAGTTGTTGGATCTGCGGGCGGGCGTCAACATTCCCGCCGTAGATAATGGGCAGTTTAAACTCACCGCCCAAACGCGCCCGCGGGTTGGCCGCCGCTACCAGTTCCACCATTTCCACCACCCGTCGCTGCTCTCCCCCATCCACGCCTCCCGAAATCAATATCATATCCGGGCGCAGCTCTCTCATGCGCTGAATGCGTTGGTGAGGTAGGCGGCCGTCGTCCAGCGCGAGTACATCCATCACAATGGCCCCCGCCCCAAGTGCCGCCCGTTGGGCGCTTTCCGCGGTCATCCGTCGTACCAAACCCACTACCATAACCTGCAGTCCTCCACCGGCCGAGCTGGTAGACAGGTATAAATCGGTTCCTTCATCTTCCCCGGCCGGTCTGATAATCTGGCCGTTGCTGTCCAACAGCCGTCGTCCGGATAGTTCCTCAACCTCTATTATCGCGTTGCGCACGCCCACGGTAACATCCTCATAAGGCGCTTCCACAGTGGTTGGCGCCTCGCCGCGCGTACGCAGGCGATACTCACCACTGGTTTTCTCGATGAGAATCGCCTTAGTAGTGGTCGAGCCGCAATCAGTGGCTAAGATAACCTCAATATCTGTGGAGTTCATTGGGCCTACTTGTCATCGCCGATCTGTGTTGTCTGGCCGCAGGCACGAGCCTCTTCGGCGGCCTCCAATTGTTGTATCATCCACTCAATATTATCGCGGTCCTCGATGGCCAGGGCAAAGGTTTCATAATCCTTCACCGACAACATGGTCTGGATAATGGGCTGGAAGAATATCAGAGCTTGCGAAGCCACAAAGCTCAAGGGCTTGGCGCTTTCCAGTACGAAAAGCGCCGGCGCTGCCATTCGTCGGCGTATGATCTGCTGGACTAGCTTAGCCAGGACCTGTCGCTGGCGAGTTTTATCGCTGCTGTCTTCCATAATCACCCGAACGGGTTCACCTGTCTTGGGGTAGGTGGCGGGCAAGATACTCCAGTACTACCTCCCGGTTATTCGCGTAAGGTAGGTATATGCCGCGAGTAGCCGATACGAGCCCCCGGCGGGCTATGGGGCTGACCAATACCCCGT
>JAUWJN010000084.1 GCA_030607655.1 bacterium | reverse complement strand
GAGCCACCGCCACTCCCCCATCCGAGATGTCCTGGCAGGCCGGAATATGTCCCGCCTCAATTGCGTCACTGCCCGCCCAGATCATCGCCTGCTCCTGCTCCCAGTCAATCTGCGGGACGTTGCGGCCCAATCCTAACTCCAGTGCCTGATAGTATGCCGCGCCGCCCAGCTCATCTTTGCGCGGCCCGACCAGGTACAGGTTGTTGCCAGCCTGCTTGAGCTGCATAGTGACTGCCTTGGAGTAGTCCTCCAGGATGCCGCCGCAGGCAATAATCGGCGAGGGGGCCACCGCCCGGCCGCTAGCTGACTCATTGTAGAGACTAACATTGCCGGAGATGATCGGAGTGGGGCTGCCCGGGTAATCCTTCAAGTGAATATTCTTAGCGGCATCGGCCAGGCCCCGGGTGCCCTCGCGAAACTCCCAGAAGGCCTGGGGGTTTTCCGGGTTGCCGAAGTGGAGGCAGTCGGTGAGCGCCTCCGGCCTGGCTCCCACGGCGGCCACGTTGCGCATTGCCTCGGCCACCGCCGGCGCCCCGCCCCAGTCCGGGTCAATTAGCCCATAGAAGGGATTGCCGTCCACGGCCAGCGCTACGCCACCCGCGCAGCCTTCTAACGGCGCGCACACGCCCGCGCCGGCCTCCCCCGGACGGATGACGGCATTGCCCTGGACCTCGGTATCATAGTTGCGGTAGATGTAGGCCCGCGAGCAGATGTTCATGTGGCCCAGCACTTTTAGGAAGGCCTCGTTCATATCCTCCGGCATATCAAACTCCGGCTCGGTGCCCGTGTACTCGCGGGGCTGGGACTCGCGGTCATAGGAGATGCCTGAGGTAATGGCCTTCGCGGGTGCCTCGCAGACAATTTTGCCATCTTTGTATAGCCGATATATGCCATCAGTAGTAAAGCGGCCAATCACGCAGGCCCTAGCCCCCTCATAGATGTTGGGGAGGTCCCAGTCTTCATTGTAGATACGCAGGACTTCCTCCGAGAAGTGCGTCGGCACTGCCCACACGTAGCGCTCCTGAGTCTCCGCGCAGCAGATAGTCTCGGACAGCAGGTTCTCCAGACCCACGTGGACCTTTTCCAGGTCAATCTCCACCCCCATGTCGCCGCTCGCAGTGATCTCCGAGGTGGCGCAGGCGAGGCCGCCCCCGCCCAGGTCCTTGAAACCAACAATGATGCCCAGTTCCTTGGCCCGTTCCTTGACCGCCTTGTTGGCCTTGCGCATACATAGTACGTTCTTGAGGAACGGGTCGGGAACCTGAACCGCGCCCCGGTCCTCCTCCTGCTCCTCCTCATCGAGTATCTTGGAGGCAAATGCCGAGCCTCCAAAGCCGCTGTCATCGGTGGGCTTGCCCACCAGGATCATATCGTAGGGTTCCTGGCGGGCCTCAGGCGGGACCGCCGAGTGAATTATATCGTCCTCAGCCACTATCCCCAGCGCCACCACATTTACCAGGCAGTTGTCATCAAAGCTATCCGCGAAGTACACATCGCCAGCTAGATTGGGCACACCCAGCGCGTTGCTATATTGCCAGATACCGTCCACGACGCCGCGCACTATCCATCGGGTACGCTCGGCATTCTCGCCGGTGGGGTCGCCGAAGCGCAGTGGGTCAGCGGTGGCAATAACATCTGCCCCCATGCAGTCTACATCACGCACGATGCCACCGATGCCAGTAGCCGCGCCTTCGACGGGAAGTACCTGGCTGGGATGATTGTGGCTCTCATGAGCGATGACCACGCCGTAGCGCGTGCCTTCGTGCTCGGCGAAGAAGACGCTGCCAGCCTCCTCCTGGGGACCCTGGATGACATTCGGGGCATCCGTGGGCAGAAACTCCTGGAGCGTGGATTTGCTGGACTTGTATGAGCAGTGCTCGCTCCACTCCACATTGAAGATGTGCAGCTCGCAGAGGGTGGGGTCGTGGCCGATTAGCTCGGCAATCCGCCGCGCTTCATACGGTGTCAGCACCACCCCGTGCTCATCCAGCTCTGCCTGGAGCTGCTCATCATCCATCTCCGAAACTTTAATCTGCCGTTCGTCAAGTTGCATATTTGTCACTCCTGTCAGCAATTAGTGCCCTGCATTCAGCGATCCGCATTCCCAGGCGGGTCATCTGCCTAGTTGGGCAACTGGCCGCCGGGCAGATTAAACATCTTCTCAGCATAACCACGCAGCTCCTGGGTGTAAGACTCCGGGATGATGCGGTCAAAGGGCATCTGTCCCTGCGCCAAGTCAGCGGTGATCGCCCGCGCAGCCCGGGCAGTAGCGGCCAGTTGGTCTGGTGATAGTACTGCGGGGGTGTCAAGGCTGCTGTGATGGCAGATGCGCCCGCCACTGGGATTTTCGCGGTGGAAAGTTACAGTGGGCATCCCGGCCACACCAAAGGGAAAGCTGTCGAAATAGGGCGAAACCAGGGATTTGACCAGGGCGATGAACCCTACTGCCGCTAGTTTGCTTTCCAGATATTCTAGCAGTGACTGTGGCCCGGTGTAGGAGACATGATTCTCCCCCAGCCATGTGCCAATACTGTCCAGATTGATGTTGCACTGAATTGCGGGCAAGTCGTCGGCGTTCCAGACGTAATATCGCGCTCCCTCCGAAAGCTGCTCCTCTGCGCCAGTAATTATGAATCGCAACGTGCGGTCACGATGTGCGTTAACCAGATTGCGAGCTACTTCCAGCAGACAAGCCACCCCGGAGGCGTCATCCCCGGCGCCCAGGCCTCGGGCCACACTATCCAGGTGGGCAGTGAGCACAATGACCTCCTCACCTTGGCCCGGCAGCTCAGCTATCACGTTTTGTGACTTACCAGCCTCAATTTTGACCTGGATTACAAGACGGGCCCGTGGTGCTGCTAACTTGACAATTTCCCAGGCGTCCATGTACGAAATCGAGGCCATTGGTATCTCCAGCAGCTCGGCGTAGCTGGCCGGTACGCCCATGGCTATCGGCCAGTCAAACAGATACCGCTCGTCTATGAAAAGTGCGGCCGCCACGCCCGTCTGCTGAAGCTGCGTAAACCACTCGGGAGTGCTTAAGTCAATACCCAGCACCAGCCCGATTTTGCCTGCCAAGTTCTTACCAGCCAGATGTGCAGCCGAAGCGGTCTCCACGTACACAATGTCAGCTTCAATGCCTTCGGGCGTCGTAGCAGGTGCGTGGGCTACCGGGATAATGTCAATCTCGCGGATCTGCGGCTCCAGAAGCTGCAAATGTGCTGACTGCGGTTCCCAAGCCTGAATGGGAAATGACTGAAGCGCAACATTCTCCAGCCCCATACTCTCAAACTGCTCAGCCACATAGGCCGCCGCCTGTCGCTCTGCCTCACTCCCCGCTAATCGTCGCCCCAAACTCTCAGACAGGTAGTTAATGTGCTCCATAATCTGTGGGCCAGTTATCCAATTGTCGGAAGTGGTCACTGCACATTCCCTGCTTTCGTAGCTATGGTGAAACAATTGCTAAGGACCTCTCCTTAACTAAGGGTTCCACATTGTGGTGTCATCCACTCCCTCGGGCCGGTAGGATTTGACATGGCCGTCCAGGAAGGCGAAGTTGGCCTGGTCAGCGTGGCGAAAGTCCACCCGGCTCACGCGGTGCGCTATCCAGGAAGAGCCCATCGCCTCGGCTTCCGACTTCATATCAAAGAATAGTATCAGGTCGCTGGTGCGACTGATACTGGACATAGACCGGGCCAAATGGTCAGCGCCAAAGCCAGTGGTAAAGGTCAGACCGTAGTTTATGCCATAACTATGGGGCAGGTCGGTGCTGTTCTTCGCCATCTGGGGCCTGTCGTCCAGGGGGCAAGTCAGAATCTGTTCATTCTTCATATATGGCTGCAGCAGCACACACCAGGTAATACCTAAAGTAGGACCGCCGGGGGTCCAGACCCGCGCCGGCACCAGACGGCGATTGTGATCTTCACAGTACATCTTGGCCGCTCCGTATATCTGTTTAAGATTGGACATACACACAACTTTCTGGCTGTGGCGGCGGGTGCGGGCCAGTACCGGGAACAAGATGCCCACCAGTATCGCTATTAGGGCGATTACGACCAGCAGTTCGATGAGGGTGAAGCCGCGCATCGGTGTTCCCCACTTAGCAATGAGCATAGTGAGGGTATAATTCGCCAGAGGGCAGTCAATTCCCTTGTGGGTAGAAATTATTAGGGAGTGGTGGCCTTGATGCGGTCCTGACCGGTGTACTTTGTGGTTTGTGGGGTGCTGAGGTAGTCAACTATAACCTGGGCCAATCCCGGGGTACCCCGGCGGACGATGTTATCTTCATCAAAAATCTGGAAATAGCCCGAGCCGCCCTTGGCCAGGGCCAGGGGCATCGCCACCTGATACTGCTGGGCATCATTCACCAGGCCTTTGGTGCCCTTAGTGATAGTCAGTGAGGTAATGCGCGCGCCCCGTGGGGCCTGGGGATTATACCGCACCTTAAGGCCTGAGACCTGCAGGAAAGCAGTGTTGGGCAGGGGCAGGCGGCTTAGGCTGCGCTCCAGGGCCGCGCGGATCTGGGCACCGGTCAGTTTGGATACGGCCCAGGTTTCCTCGGGAGCCTGCAAGAGACTAGTAATCTGCTCAGGCGTGAGGTCACTGGCAGGGATACTGCCTTGCTTGAAGGTTACCGCCGCCACCAAGCTGATAGTGACATTCGCCGCTTTACATAACGCGTCGGCGGTCAAGTCACCAAAACTCGTCTCTTGCTGGTCCACCTTGACGGTGGATAGCTCCGGCGAGCCGTCGCCACTACCGTACATCAGCGCCGCAAGCAGTATGACTGGGAGAGCGCTCCACATCTTTTTCATTACTCTTCACCGCCTTGTCCGGCTAGGGTCTGGAGATAAGCGTAAATGAATTCATCAAGTTCTCCGTCCAGCACTTCCTCGACCTGTGATCGTTCTACCCCGGTGCGATGGTCTTTGACCATCGTGTAAGGTTGCATCACATAAGACCTTATTTGACTGGCAAAGGCTATATCCTGCTTCTCGCCACGAAGGTCATCAAGCTCGGTGGACCGCTTCTCGCGTTGGAGTTGGCCCAGCCGAGCCTTGAGAATCTGTAGTGCCCCGCGGCGGTTGGCGTGCTGCGAGCGATCACTTTGACACTGGGCGCTTGTGCCGCTGGGTAGATGGGTTATACGGACCGCCGAATCCGTTTTGTTTACATGCTGCCCGCCGGCTCCGCCGGAACGGAAAGTCTCAACTCTGAGGTCCTCAGAGTTTATCTGGACCTCTTCGTCATCAGCCAGCTCGGGAATTATATCCACCGAGGCAAAGCTGGTATGGCGTCGCTTCGAACTGTCAAAGGGCGAGAGTCGCACCAGCCGGTGGACACCCCGCTCGGCCTTTAGATGCCCGTAGGCCTGCCGACCTGTCACCTGCGATGTAACATGACGAAATCCAGCCGCATCGCCCTCCACAAATGAGACCACGTTAACACTGTAACCCCGCTTCTCAGCCCATAATCGGTACATTCTCAGCAGCATCTCGGCCCAGTCGCAGGCCTCCGTTCCGCCGGCGCCCGCGGTAATCGTCAGTATGGCACAGTTGTTATCGTATTTACCGCTCAGTACCGCCGACAGTTCTATACTGTGCAGTTGCTCTCGCACCTCAGCTAGGCCGCCAGCGATTTCCTCAGCTACGCTCTCATCTTCCTCCTCCAGGCCCAAGTCGGCCAGGGTACGCAGGTCCTCCAGCTTCTCAGACAACTGCACCCAGGGCTCCACGAATTCGCGGGCCTCACTGAGCTGCTGCATGACCCGCTGGGCGCGGTCAGAATTATCCCAAAAATCTGGTTCCTCGCTGGAAGCAATTAGTGTAGCTAGCTCCTTCTGACGCGAGGTTAGGTCAAAGACGATCCCCCACTTCTTTAAGGGTATCGTCCAGTTCGGCGATTTGTGCCTTTAGTTCCTGTAACATGCACCGTTCCTTTCAATATAGCTAGACCATAGTATTAGACACACTGACTGGTTAACAGTTCAGTGTTAATCCCATCCGCTACACCTTGAACAACATTATCATAACATTTAGCCCGACCGAAAGCAAGCAACATGGTCTGCTTTAACAACACAGCGGGAAGGAGAACTGCGGCGGCAGCGCGAACTGAAGGGAGATGAGTTAGCACGAAGGCGAACAGTTCCGGAGGTAATAGATTGTGTCAGAGATTTCCCAGCGATATGAATTTTACCAATTTGAGGAGCTTAAGCGCGACGAGATAGAGGCATTGCAGAACTATCGGCTGCCGCAAGCGGTCGCCCAGGCCTTACACGCGCCGTGGTATGCCGACCGGTTAGGTTCAGCGAATATCAATCCGGAGAAGATAACCACGCGCGCGGCGCTTCAATATTTACCTTTCACCTCCAAAGAAGACCTCCGGGCGGGAATGCCGTGGGAGTTTCTGGCCGTGCCCAAAAGCCAGGTGGTGCGCATGCATTATTCATCGGGCACTATAGGCCTGGCCACTGCTGTCTACCATACGGCTGGTGATATCCGCCGCTGGTCAGAATGCGTGGCGCGGGGGATGTTGCAGGTGGGAGTCACCAGTGACGACATCTTTCAGAATATGATGGGTTATGGGCTGTTCACCGGTGGGCTAGGGCTGCACTATCCTGCTGAACTCATAGGTTGTATGACCATTCCTGCCGGCGCCGGCCATACTCAGCGCCAGATTGAAATAATGCAGAAGTTCGGTACTACGGTGATACATATTCTGCCCAGCTACGCGATGCGGACAGCTCATTCCTGCGGGGAACGTGGCCTCCACCCCCAAGAGGACCTATCTCTGAGAATCGCGTTGGTGGGCGCTGAGCCCCACACGCCGCAGACACGAGCCCGGATAGAGGAGGCGCTGGGGATCAAAGCCTACAATTGTTATGGCCTCTCGGAGATGTGCGGGCCCGGGGTAGCGATGGAATGTCCCGCCCAGGAAGGGTTGCATCTGCGCGAGGACCACTACCTGGCGGAAATAATTGATCCCGATACCCGGGAGCCTCTGCCTGACGGCGAGGAAGGCGAGTTAGTGTTAACTACCCTCACCCGCGAGGCTATGCCGCTACTGCGCTACCGGACTCGTGACATTACCCGCATATTGCCCGCCCAGTGCCCGTGCGGTGACCAACATCGTCGAATCGCGCCTATCTTAGGCCGCATAGACGATATGCTCATTATTCGGGGAACCAATGTCTACCCGATGCAAATTGAACGCATACTGATGGACACACCCGAGGTCGGCTCTAACTACCTGATTAACCTGGATACTGTGGATGAAATGGACGAGATGACCGTCAGTATAGAGCTTAGCGATAGTTACCCCCCTGACGATGTCCGCCAATTGGAAGGGCTGCGCCAACAGATTCGCAAGCGACTGGCGGAAGAATTGCTTTTCCGACCCGAAGTCAAATTGGTCGAGCCCCACTCTCTGCCTGCCACCGACGGCAAAGCCGAGCGGGTCCAGGATAACCGCCGGCGGTAGTCCGGGGGCCAGGCAGTACAATGACCAATATGAAGGAGAAATGCCCATCAAAACAGCCTTTAGGAGGAGGTAACATTATGAGCCGCATACGTTTGAACACACTGTTGACGGTCTGTATCTGGGTGGCTGTGGTAGCAATGGGTCTGGTCGGCGAGTCGGCAGCACAAGCCGCGTCGCTGGGCGAGGAGGCATTGGCCCGTATTCAACAGGATGGTTTTACCGGCGACCGTTTTACCTTTTGTGTCCTGGGCGACTCTCACGGGAAGGGGATGGCCGAGGTATTATCGCAGAATGTCAAGGAGATGAATCTGCTAGACCCGGCCTTTATCATTGAGGTGGGAGACGCACTTATGGGATACACTAGCGATGCCCGCGCGGTTCACAAAGAATGGGATGAATTCTTGGCGATCGTCGCCACCTCTCGAGTACCCTATATGCTGATACCGGGGAACCACGACACATGGGACTGGCAATCCCAGGCCATCTTCAAAGAGCGGGTGGGGCCGGTGGCCTTCTCGTTTGATTACGGCAATTCTCACTTTATCTGCCTGACTACTGACGAGCCCGCCAATTGGATAGATTACCGACTTGCCTACCTAGGTCAGGCGCAGATTTGCTGGCTCAAAGAAGACTTGGCGGCCCATAGTGATGCTACTCACATCTTCATATTTGTGCACAAGCCGACCTGGGTGGACAAGAGCAACTGGCTGGCCGAGATACATCCGCTGCTGACGCAGTACCCAGTCAAGGCACTCTTCGCTGGCCATCACCATATCTACCGCAAGGATGTGGTTGACGGTATTCCCTGTTTTATCACCAGCGGCGGCGGGCCGAGTGTGAATCCGGGTCCGGGTGGATTCCATCACTTCATGCATATCTCAGTGAAAGGCGACCAGGTGCGCTTTGCCGTAGTCAAGACGGGCAGCGTCGTGAGCGAGGATGTCGTGACTGGAAAGGTCATTGAGACGGGGCAGTGACCGTCGTCAAGGGCCGATCAAACATAAACCGAGAGGCCGGATTCACTCTGGCCTCTTGTCATTTATCGCCCATACATCTCAGGCTTCACCAAGCTTGTAACCAGGGCTTTATACAGTGTTCGGTCAGCAGCCACTAGATAGACCGGCAAATAGATCCCGCCCATCGCGTAGCGGTTATAAACTTTCACTGCTATGGTGT
>JAUWJN010000189.1 GCA_030607655.1 bacterium | reverse complement strand
CCTTTTATTTTTGCCGGCTTCTGGGGCTAGGGGTTGTCCCCTCTGTATTTGCGGCCGTAGCCTTCTCTTATGGCGGTTTTATGGTAACCTGGGCTGAATTGCCCAGTCTGGTTAATACGCTCACCTGGCTGCCTGGGGCCCTGCTGGGTATAGAGCTTATCATAAGGCGGAGAAGTTGCCGGGGTATGGTACTGGCCGCCGTCTGCTTAGGCCTATCCCTCCTGGCCGGACATATGCAGATTGCTGCTTATGTATGGCTGACAGCCGCAGTGTACGGCTTGGGCAGAATGGTCCACCGGCTCACCCAGCACCAACCAGCGCAATTGTGGCCATTGCTGGGCGCTGCTGCCCTGGGCCTGGCTGTGGGGATGGCGCAATTGTTGCCTACCTTTGAGTTGGGCAATCTTTCGCCGCGAGGCGGCCAGAAGCCGACCACCGCCGGCTGGCAATTCCAGCAGCAACGCGCCCTGCAACCCGCCGAGCTAATTACCTTCGTTGCGCCCAACGCCCTGGGTACGCCGACCCAGGGCAACTACCCGGGGATAAGCTACAGCGAGCATTGCGGCTTCGCTGGTGTTACCACCTTAGCGCTGGCCCTGTTGGCAGTTATCTGGCGGCGGGATCGCTGGAGTTGGGGTTTTGCCGCCGCGGCCCTGCTAGTATTGTCAATGGTGATGGCCGGGCCGCTGGCGAAATTGGCTTACTTTGTGGTGCCCAAGCTGGGCCTGACCGGCAGCTTTACCCGCCTGCTAGGTGTCTACATACTTTGTGTGGCGATGCTGGGAGCTCTAGGCCTGGATCAGTTGACGCGCAAAATAGGCGGACCCCAGGGCCGGCGACGGGCTCTGGCCACAGTAGTGGGGATAGGCCTTGTGGGAGTATTGCTGGGGGAGCTGTGGCCGTGGGGGCGAGAGTTTCTGCCGCTGGCGCCAGCCGAGAGGGTGTATCCGACTACTGAGGCTATCCGTGAGCTTCAGAAGCGCTGGACCCCGCAGGACCGCGTGCTGGCCATAACTCCCAAGGCGAACTGGAGCCTGTTTGAGACACCCCAGGCGCTGCTGCCGCCCAACTCGGCGACTGTGTATGGCTACTACAGCGTGCAGGGCTATGATTCGCTGTCGGTGAAAAACTACTTTGACTTCGCCCGCGAACTTGAAGGCGCCGAACCGGCGCCGATTGAGAACGGCAATATGATGCTGCTAGAGAGCTATGACCCTACGCGGCTAGACCCTACCGCAGCCAAGTGGATTATCTCGGCAGTTCCGATACAATCCCCATGGCTGAAACTACGCTGGCAGGGCGAAGGTGTACACTTGTACGAAATGGCTAATGCTGGCCGCCTACTGCCTGACCCAACAGTGATGTATACTGAACTCGCAGACGCAGCACTAATCGGGGAAGGTCTTAACAGTCTTGTAATTATTGTGGCGCAGGACCACGAAATGTACTGGTTGCTCCGCGACACCTATTATCCCGGCTGGCGGGCCTTTATTGACCAGCAGCCAGCAGAAATTGAGCTATATCGGGGCGTCTTCCGGCAGGTCAAGGTGCCCCCGGGCAAACATCGCGTCTTTATGACCTACTATCCGACTACCGTGATTTGTGGTCTATTTATCAGCCTTGTAGCCCTTGCGATACTGGTAGCCATTCTGATGCCAAGGGGCGTCAAGAATGTAGCGTAGGAGGGGCATTCCTGCCCCGATCCCATCGCGACAAGAATGTCGCTCCTACACGGGGCGAGATAAGTAGCCCGGGAATTTGCAAATAAGTGATGAAAACAACGATTACTCGTCGCGAGATATTATTCGTCCTCATCTGGGCGGTGCTGGTGGCCGCAGTGACGATGCTGCCCTATATTCGGGCAGTACAGTTGACGCCGCCCCATCATCATTTTGCCGGCTTCATCTGGGGGATAGACGAGGGCAACGTCTATCTGTCGTGGATACGCCAGGCTGCCGAGGGGCGCTGGCTGCTGCGCAATCCGTACACCATCACGGAGCAAAACCCCCACTTCTTTAACATACTGCTGGTGCTCCTGGGCAAGATTTGCGCGGTTACCGGACTGTCGCCTCTGATTATTTTCCACGCGGCGCGGCTAGCCGGCGGCATTTTTCTGCTGTATGCCTTTTATCTGCTGGCAGCGGAGCTAACTGAGAATCGCCGCATACGCGCCACTGCCCTGGCCCTGGCATCAGTGTCATCCGGCCTGGGCTGGATTGTATATCTACAGGTGCGAAGCTCTGATAATCCCCTGGCGGCTGAATTATCCCTGCATCCTATAGACCTCGCCGCAGGCTGGCAGGCCCAGCCGGAGGCAATTACCTTTCCATCTATGTTGCTCAATCCGCTCTTTGTCGTCGGAATGGGCTTACTGTGTTTGGTGTTCAAGTATGGCCTGCGGGCCGCGCGGGAACGCAGCCTCCGCAGTACGGTGGTGTGCGGGTTATTGCTGCTGGTGCTGGGTAATGTCCACACTTATGATATTTTGATTGCTTATCTGGTGCTGCTGGTGTGGTTGGGGATAGCCGCCGGGCAAGGGCGACTGCAGTGGCGGCAAGCGGTGGGCCGTTACGCCTTGCTAGTGCTAATCGGCTTGCCCGGTCCGCTCTGGGGAGCATATACGGCGCATGTTGATCCGGCGTACCGCGCTAAAATAATGGAAAGTCTGACCCTGTCAGCCCGCCCGGTAGACTACGTGGTCGGATATGGCCTGGTGTTGCTCCTGGCAGTTATCGGGGCGGTCTATGTAATTAGAGCCAGTCGGCGGCGATTAAGGACGGACGCCGATTCGGTAGCTTCACCGGACCTGCTCTTTATGGTGGTATGGGTAGTGCTGGGGTTTGGCCTGTTGTATCTGCCCGTCTCCTTTCAGCGCAAGATGATTGAGGGGTTGCACTTGCCCTTATGTATCCTGGCAGCGGTAGGGATAGGTGAGGTCTTGACCAGGGCAACGCAGCGCTGGCTATCAGCTCCTGTGGTCATTGTCATGCTGGTGGTAATGACCATGCCTTCGAATGTATTATTCGTCACTGATTGTCTGGACCATATGTCAGTCAACAATCTGGACCTGCTGCGCTACCTGGTGCCGCCGGCATATTTGACTGATGATGAGATGGCCGCTGCGCGCTGGCTCCGTGACAATACCTCGGAGGCCGATGTGGTTCTCTCGTCCTCGCTGATAGGCAGCCACATCCCCGCCTATGCCCGGTGCCGGGTAGTGGCGGGCCATTGGTCGGAGACGCTGCAATTCGGGCAAGCGCTGGCGCAGGTGGGATATTTTTATTCCTCGGGGCACGATCCGGCGCGGCAGCGCGAGATTCTAGCCCTCACTCAGACTACGTTAGTGTTCTATGGCCCGCAGGAGCGTATTCTCCAGAAGGGGATGGTGGCGGGGTTGATCGACCCCGGGGTCTCATTGCCCCAGCTCAAAGTTCTCTTTGACCAAGGTGATGTTAGGATCTATCAGGTAACCCCCTCTTCCCTACCGGGGGCTGCCGCTCCCTGAGCAGCCCAAAACCGACTTTTTAGAAACATTCCGGCCGCCTGAACGTCTGTAAATACAGGAAACTACAATGATTAACCGCAAGGGCCTAAAACTGGCGTTGGCTATCGGGCTGGCGGTCCTACTGCTGGTGGGCGTAGCGCAAGCGCGGGAGTGGAGTGCCGAGTATGAGGAAAAAATCGGCGCCGAGGCCATCGCTGAAGTGGAGAAGGAGTATAAAACCTATGAAGATGAAGAGGCCCTTCAGCGAGTGCAGGCGATAGTAGCCGCGATTGTACCTCATACCCAGCGGTCCGAGGTGAAGTACGATATTCGGCTGCTGGACATCGATGAGGTCAACTCTTTCAGTTGCCCGGGGGGACATATCTATGTGACTAAAGGCTTGTTCTCCGAGGTCCAGTCGGATGCCGAGCTAGCCGGAGTGATGGCCCACGAGATGGCGCACAACTGTACCTATGACGCCCTCGAGCAACTGCAGCGGGCCAAGAATCTATCCATGGCCACGGCGGCCGCGGTAGTGGCTGCCATTGTCCTGGGCCGCGGGGATGAAATGATCTACGGCACCCTTTACGCCGGCCAGATTGCTACCCGAGGTATCTTATCCAAATACTCAATAGAGATTGAGACACAGGCCGACCATAACGCTATACAGTATCTGCTAGAGACTGATTTTAATGCCGTCGGCTTTCTTACCTTTATGGAACGGCTGGCACGCAAGGAGCAACGCAGACCTGATCCGCGCCTGGGTATCTTCCAGACCCACCCTTACGGCCCCCAGCGGGTGCAGGCTGTTCTGCAACTGCTGGACGAGGCGGGAGTGGAAATCAACCGGCGGGCGGTCACTAAATGGGATCCGCCTGTGGTGGAGGAGATCCAAATCGGTGAGCAGTCAGCCTGGGCAGTGAAGTTGTGGGGGCAGGAAATCTTCGTCTATAACCAGGCCCCGGGCGAGGAGGAGCCCCAAGCCCGCGGCGAGCGGATCGTAAAGGTCCTTACTGAGTTATTGGCTGAGGGCGCGGAATCCTTTGAATTTCGGGTTGCCGAGGCTGACAGCCATCCCACCGTCATAGCGCGAGGCCGTACTCTCCTCACTGTCTACCCCGAGGATGCCGCGCTGGAGCAGATTACCGGCAAACAAAAAGCCCAGGCCATATACCGGAATATCCGCAAGGCCCTGTACGCTGAGAAGATTAACCGAATGTAAGATGTATTAAGAGAACCGAGCTAGTCGCTGCCGGGGGCGGGGGTCTCGGTGGCCGGGGCAGGGGGCGATTCTTCTTTCTTTTCTTCCTTCTTGCGGCGCAGCCAGATACCGCTGATGTCTTCAGCCTTAATCCAGTCCTCTTCAATGGCAATTACCGCCCGGGGGCAGCGCAGCTCGTCACCTTCGTCGGTAACTATCCGTACATTGCCGGTCAGAGTGAGCGTGTCCTCCAGGTCCTGGTAGATACCCTCGTCAGCCCAGGCAGTTTTGTCTTCCTGAACTGCCTTCATCGGTCCGTACAGCAGCGCTTTCTTGACATCATCAGCGTAGTAATAGACTACCTTCTGGCAGGTAATAGTGGTTTTCTTCTCCCAGTAGTCCTTCAGCTTCTCCGGTTCTTCCGCTTCCTTAGATTCTTCATCGGGGGCGGCTTCGGCCTCGGCAGAGTCTGAACTTTCCGCAGCACTGACTGGCTGCTCCTGGGACTCAGGCTTTTCCACGGATTTTTTCTTCTTTTTTTGAGCAACCATCAGCACATTGCCGGTGATTACCATCTTCTCCTTGTCAAAGTCAGCAGTGATAAGGTCGCCCACAATGGTTGTATCGGGATCTACTACCTTCAGGTGGCCGATGGCGCGGGCGGTCTCGTCGCCGTCATTATACCAGGCCTCATCACAATAAAGCTTGACATCCTCGTGGGCGAAAACGACGCTGCCGGACAGATGGGCCATTTTCTCACTGGCATCCCATTCGAGGTAATCAGCGTGCTCTATATGGACTACATCTTCTTCCTCTTCGGCTGGTTCATCGGCGTCAGCGGGTTCTTCCTCAGCCTTCGCGGGTTCCTGGGGACGTT
>JAUWJN010000039.1 GCA_030607655.1 bacterium | reverse complement strand
TAAGAGATGACATCCCCATTATGTTGATAGCCGAAGCCGAAGAAGCCCAGGAGGACACGGGTGAGTCCGACGCTGCCCGTTGATTTGAGTATCTGCATTGTGAGCTGGAATGTGCGGGAGGATCTGCAGACCTGCCTGGATTCGCTGTACGCGGGCGGCAATGAGCTGTCCTTTGAGGTAATCGTGGTTGATAACGCTTCCACGGATGATACCGTCGCGATACTTAATCAGCAATACCCCCAGGTGTATCTGATTGTCAACCCGGAAAATCGTGGCTTTGCGGCCGGCTGTAATCAGGGTATATGCGAGGCTACCGGGCGTTACATCCTCTTGCTCAACCCCGATACCGTTGTGCCACCACGTGGTCTGGACGAACTGCGAGATTTTGCCGATCAGCATCCTGACGCGGGTATTATTGGTCCGAAGCTGCTTTACCATGACGGCCGCTTGCAGTATTCGTGTCGTCGTTTTCCGACGATTACCGCAGCTATCTTTCGCAACACCTTTCTGGGCCGAATAATTCCCGGCACCGGCAGTGTTACGGCTTACTTGATGGCTGACTGGGATCATAATGAAGTGCGCGCGGTAGATTGGATTTCCGGCGCCTGTATGCTGCTCCGCCGAGAACTGGTAGACGAGATAGGCCGGTTGGATGAGCAGTTCTTCTGGGGCTCAGAGGACGTGGATTACTGCTGGCGTGCTCATAAGGCCGGCTGGCAGGTATTATACGCGCCTGGGCCTCAGATTATACACGCCGTCGGCCGTAGCTCAGATAAAGCCATCATTCCCACCGTCATCAACACCCATCGCAGTATGTACCGCCTATACAGTAAGCATCTGGCTCGCTGGTTTGGCAGCCGCTGGCTTATCTGGTTGGGAGTCTGGCTGCGGGCGGGGCTGCTGATTGCACACACTGTTTTGCAACGGACATTTACAGCTCGCTGTTGTGAATCATAGCCCGCGCGGCAACTATCAGGAACTTGCGCCCATCAAAGCCAAACTGGCTGCCCCGTACACGCCGATTCAAATGCCGCGTCTATGATCTCCAGGACCCGCACACCATCCTCGCCCGTGCCGGCTGGCTCCCGATTTTCCACGATAGTCATGAGTCACAGCGATAATTACCGCATCCAGCGCCGCTTCGGACAGCATCTGCCCGTAATCGTTGTAGGTTTGCTTGTAGCCGCAGACCTTCTTAACGCGCTCCGCCGCTTCCGGATTAACGTCGGTGCAAGCCACCAGATCAGCCTGGCCCGTAGTAGTCAGAGCTTCCGAGAGGAACTGCCCCTGCGACCCGCATCCAATCAGCCCAATCTGCAGTCTCTCGGCCATCCAACTACACACTCCTGAAGTGAATGATGTACCCGCCGTGTAACCCTATTAGGCATCCATAGCAGCCAGTATTGAGGGAATCGTGTGCAGCACGATGTTATACTCTGCCGCGTGATCTACACGTATAGTCAGTGTATCATCCTCGTGCTCGTAGCGCCACCCGCCGGCGGGTTCTTGCGTCGCCACCAGGAAATCAGCCAGCCGACAAGCCGCGTCGCGCGCCCGCTTATCACGGGTAAGCGAATAATAGACAGCCGCGCCCAGACCGTTCTTAGCACTGTTGGGGTGCGCGAAAACATCGTCGCGACAGCGCAGGTTGAATTCGAAGAAAGAGGTGGCCGTCTGCAAGTATTCTGCTGCGCCAGTGGCCTGGTAGAGGTGTCCCAGAAAAATCATCGTGATGCCTACTTCCCAGTACAACTGATTGGGCTGTGTTGCGTCAACGAATGCGTCAATGGCCGGCGCGTCGGCGGCAATCTCCGGAGTTATCAATTTGCCGTCAAGGGTCATAAAGAAGTAATACTTCATCTCATCCGGCTGCTGCGCGATCATCTGCTGCAGGCAGTCGCCGGCTTTCCTGGCTACATCCAGGCGACCCATGTATAGCGCCGCGTGTCCACACCAGGCCGTCGTCAAGGACCGTACCTGCTGTTCATCGCGGCCTTCACACGGAAATCCACCGCACGCGGCCTGGGACGTCACCATAAAGTCCATTACCGGGTAGGAAATGTCGAATCGCCCCAGCCGCTGGGCGCCATGTAACATCCAGGCATCCTTATAGACCTGCATCACATTCGGCGAATAGTAATGCCGGAGTTCACCGCTGTCCTGCAGGTCATTTTTCTTTACCCACTCCAACAGCCTATGCGCCTGCGGAAAGTAGCCAGCCATACTCAACGAGTAGGGAGTCTTATGATACACATCCTCCCTGAAATCGGGCCCCGTGAACGAGCCGTCATCGTGTTGCAGTCCGAGCAGCCACTGGGCCGCTTTTCGTCCTGCTTTCTGGTAACGGGCCACACGTTTTGTCATCTTCTGACCTCCTGAGCGGAGACTTGTACTCCCGAGGATGTACACTCCGCGAAGAATACGATATGAGAGGTAATTACGCCTACCGCGATCGTTTTACCTTCTATCACTTCGGTTTTGCTAATCTATTCTCAAGGCCGTTATGCGTGGTTTGGGGAGACGCCGGCGCGGGACGAAGAGTCTGACCAGATACAGCCCCGCTACAAAGCCGCCAATATGGGCCCAGAAGGCCACCCCGGTAGGCATCCCCAACGAGCCCAGCCCCGAAAACAACTGCATAACAAACCATATTATAATGAACAGCCCCGCCGGCAAATCTACGGTCGTGAACACGATAAAAAGCACCAGGGTGCGAACGTACGCGCCCTTAAATAGTGCATAGTAAGCCCCCAGCACTCCGGCAATAGCCCCGCTGGCTCCCACCATAGGAACTGCCAGCGCCTCTGACCCACCACTAAGGGGAGAAGTAGTCAAAGCGATAAGAGTATGAGCTACGGTGGCCAGTACGCCACACAGCAGGTAAAAGATGAGGTAGCGCAGGTGCCCCATTTTATCTTCCACATTGTCGCCAAAGACCCACAGAAACAGCATGTTACCGCCGATATGAAACAGCCCGCCGTGCATAAATATGGACAGTACCAAGCTGCCGAAGACCAGATTGGCGCCCGTGTCCTTGAATGCGGTGGAAGAGGCGAGGTAGATGGGTCGGAAGGCATAGTCAAACATCACCTGGGGAGCAGCTATCTCCCAGATGAACACTACTGCGCACACCACAATGATGGCGGTATTGACCACCGGAAAACGAACCGAGCGAATGTTATCCCGCAGAGGAATCATAGCAAGTGGATTGGAGTAGCGGGCACCGACACAGCAATGGGTAGCGGTTCACCCGCTGTTGTCCGCCGGGCCCTACTGTGGTATCTGCCGCGCTGGCCGCGGTTGCACTTATGGTTATCTCTGGCGACTAGAACCGCCGGGTAACTCGTTCCTCGTCGGTGCCGTCAGCGGCCAGGACTGACCACAGTTCGCGGTCGCGGGTGAAGGCGATGCGGGTGCCGTCAGGGCTCCAGATGGGGAACCCATCGGAGCGAGCATCGTTAGTCAGATGGGTCAGAGTGCCGCCGGCTACCTCCACTACCCAGATGTCAAAATCGCCGCTGCGGTTGGAGTGGAAGGCAATCTTAGTGCCATCAGGACTCCAGGCCGGGGCGCCATCGGTAAAGAGGCTGTCCGCCAGTTTCTGGTAGGTTTGGTTGGAGATGGTGTAAATGAAAATATCGGTGTCATCGCTGCCCGGATCATCCTGGTCCGACTGCAGAGCAATTTCATCAACATTCTGTGGGTTATACGAGGCCCACCGCTCGTCAGCAGCCGTAGCCAACAGATCGGCCAGGCCAGTGCCATCGGCGTTGATAACCCGGATGTCGGGATCGTTATTGTTACGGGTACTGGTGAAGATGACCGCATTCCCATCTGGCCGCCAACTGGGCTGCTCATCGCTGCCTAGGCCGCTATCGTCGGTCAGCTTGTTGAGCACGGTGCGGTCGCCGACCTCGCCATCCATAACCCAAATAGCCGGACTCGGGCCGCGGCGGGAGGCGAAGGCAATAAGGCTGCCATCCGGGCTGTAGGCTGGATGCCAGCCACCCTCATCAGCATAGTCCTCGTCGGCATCCGAAGGGGTAAGTACGACGACTCCGCCCCCGCTCTCATTGACACTGTAACAATACAGTAATCCACTGCCGCCAAAGGAAGCGAAAGCAAATCTCT
Source organism: bacterium (assembly GCA_030607655.1). GTDB lineage: Bacteria > Armatimonadota > Zipacnadia > Zipacnadales > Zipacnadaceae > JALGTV01. The sequence goes on along the minus strand of JAUWJN010000039.1, from coordinate 7,844 downwards.
CGTCTGGCGACCACGAGGCCCGCTCACTGACGGTAAAATACATCCCGGCATCGCCGCCTCCGCCACAACCATTTACACACACAACTACAACTGCCGCCGCCAGCGCCACCAAACATAGCACTAAGCTAGCCTTTTTCATAACGATAGTCTCCTTTGTGCCCTGTGTACCTGGGGCTATCCAGACGATTTCTGTTGACTGCACGTTTAGTTTCGCCGTCTATTTACATTTCTCCTGCTCGGCGATTGTGGATTACTATATACTGACGATTTATTCCTTCAAGCTCGTCACCAGTTTCATAACAAAGTCCTTCATCGCGAACTGCCGGCCCGGCGTCTGCTGGCCTTCAGACACCTATTATATGATATTGACATTCTGACGAGCCACAAGTTCTATCTGAAGTATTACTTGTCAGCATTATACATTGTGCCATCTACCTCGTCAAGGCCGCCGGGCAGGAGATTACGAAGGTACGACCAAGTTAGACAAAGAAGAGGTAGAGTGATGGTCGGTGAAGGCGCGCGAAGCGAGGCGACAGTAATGTATGTAGCAGTGCGCGATGTATGCATCTTCCAAGCTGGATATGACAGTATCTATGAAGCACTGGCAGAGCTAGAACTGAATGCGGTGGAGTTGGCGGTGGATCGCCGGCTGAAAATTCCCTCACTGGACGGCGCAAGTGGTTATCCCAAGCTATCCGTTGCTACTAAGGCTGAAACGCTGGTGGCCGCAGAAACCTATCAGGAAAAGGGCCTGCACGTCTCCGGATTGTTATTGGCCAATAACTTCAATGCCGAAGTCCTTGAAGGTGAGATCGAATGGGCCGCGGGGGCGCTTAGAGCTGGTGAGTTGATAGGGGTTGACGCGGTGAGGCTTGATGCGGCGATGACCGGTCAGCAGGAGTTGCCCTTCGGCGAGCGGGTCAGCATATATGCCGATGCAGTTAAGCAGGTACTAGCTGCCACTGAGGGTGGCCACATTCCTCTCGCCATCGAAAACCACAGCGCCCAGGGTAATGACCCCAACTGGCTGCAGCAAGTGCTGGCGGCGGTTAATTCTCCTCGGCTAGGGCTAACCTTAGATACTGGTAATTTCTATTGGGCGGGATTTCCCCTCAATACTGTCTACCAGATCATGGAGGATCTCGTTAGCCAAGTCCGCCATACTCATTGCAAAAACATAGCATATCCTGTACAATACCGCCAGCAGCGCCGGGAATTAGGCTGGCAGTATGGGCAGTACGTAGCCCCCATACACCAAGGTGACATAGACCATAGCAAGATTGTGCCCATGTTAGCTGCGGTCGGTTATGCGGGAGGACTGAATATCGAGGACGAATCCCTTGCCAAATTCGCCCCTGCCCAGCGCCGCCGTGTGCTGCGTCAGGAGGCTGATTATCTCGCGCGGTTGGTTGAGGAGGCCGGTGGCCGCCGCCGCTGGCAGCAAAAACAGGCTTGACACTTGAAAAATATGCTAATAATATGTTATACTATACTAGCACGGCTGCAGAATAATAGAACATAGCAACTTATGCCCTACCACCGATGCAGAATTAGTTAATGCTGAAGGGAGACCAGCCGCGATGCAAAGGAACGTCTGCGTGAAGAATACATTGTTGCTAACCGGACTTCTTATACTAATAGTTGCCAGCAGTGACACTCTCTGGGCTCGTGAGGTGCAGTTAGCGGGGATGCGCCTGGGCCAACACGCGATTGACCTGCTGGATGTTTACGGTCAGCCCGACGGTGTGGTGGTCGGCGAGGGGCCGGAGTTTGCCGGCGCGGCGGCCGCTCCCGGAGCTGGTGCGGCAGCACCAGGTATGGCGGGTATGCCCGGAATGGGGGGCATGCCGGGGATGGGAGGAATGCCGGGAATGCCCTCGCCACTAATGGGCCCCATGGCTGCTGGGCCACCAGGCGGGGCTATGGCTCCGCCGGGGATGGGACCGGGCGGCCCCGGCGCAATGCCCGGAGGTGGAGGGGCGGGAGTACCAGGGGCGACTGCGGGGGCCGCCGGTGGAGTTTTTCCTATCTGGGCCTTGCCGGTTTGGGTGGAGATTAAGTCGCGCGAGGTGGAATGGCTATATCAGCGGGGGCCGGTGGTGCTCGGCTTTGTTCTGGACCGCGACGGCTATATCCAGGTCATCGCTGTTGCCGCCGAAAGCTGTGACTACGCCCGCACTCATCTGTGGCAGCCCCACAAGTTCATCAAGCTGGGCGACCGCTTCCAACAAGTATTGTACCGCTATGGTTGGCCTGATGAGTCGCTTACCTTTTCATATAGCGGGCCCGGCGCAGCTACGCCTGGTACCGGCTCGCTCACGGTATCATTCGGCGGCACCAGTCGCGTATTTTCCCGCGACGTAATGCTGCGCTACACCGAAGATAACAATATTGCCTTTACTTTGCACGATATGATGGTTACCCGAATACACATCTGGGATTAAGCTGCTTTATCACCCATCTCAGACTGGTAAGGGCGGCCTCGCTGCGGCGAGGCCGCCCTCGTTTAATAGACCCAAAAGCGCGTCCCCCACAATATTGTTGTCCGCCGTTTGCTGTCGTTGTCTGGTGTTCTCTGTCGTTATCTGCGGTTGTCTGCCGTAGAAAGGAGGATTCTTTGCCGTGCGTGGAGAACTTGGATTTAGGATAATTCGTCAAACTCATCACCAATAAGAAGTAGCGGTTATGGATCGCGACGACGTGAAGGATGAAATTAAACGGCGGGTAGACATTGTTGAGGTAATCTCCCAGTACGTTCCTCTGCAACGGGCCGGTCGGCGCTACAAGGCGCGGTGCCCCTTTCATCAGGAAAAGACACCCTCGTTCTTCGTTGACCCGGCGGCGGGATTCTGGAAGTGCTTTGGCTGCGGGGCGGGCGGCGATGTATTCTCCTTTTTGATGCAAATTGAAGGGATAAGCTTTGGGGAAGCGGGCGAGCGGCTGGCCCAACGGGTCGGCCTGCGCTGGCGAGTGGGGCCGGCTGATGAGGCCAAGGCTGAGCACCGCAAGCTGCTGCGCCGAGCAGTACAATTAGCGGCTGGCCATTTCCACGATAAGCTGGGCCAGAAGCAAGGGGCCGCGGCACTTGCGTATCTGCATAAGCGGGGCTTCGGCGATGAAGTGGTTAACGAATTTCATCTTGGTTATGCGGCTGATGCGTGGGATGATTTGCTCAAGTTTCTGGCGGCGAAGGGCCTCAGTGTACCGATAGCCCAGGAAGCCGGACTGGTCAAACAGAGCGAGCGCGGCACCCACTATGACGTGTTTCGCGATAGAATCATCTTTCCCATTACTGACGCCGCCGGCACGGTAATTGGCTTTGGCGGCCGGGCGATGAATCCGGACGAACCAGCCAAATATCTTAATTCGCCCGACACCCCGTTGTTTCATAAGGGGCGCAATCTGTATGCGCTGGACTTGGCCCGCCAGCAACTGGTAGCTGATAAATATGCTGTGGTCGTAGAAGGCTATACCGATGTAATTGCTCTGCACCAGGTAGGGCTGAGGAATGTGGTGGCCACTTTGGGGACGGCGATGACCTCTGACCACTTGCGGTTACTAGGGCGCTACGTGGATGAGGTCATATTGTGTTACGATGCTGATGCGGCCGGCATGCAGGCGGCACTGCGCAATATCGAACTGTTTGAGCGTAGTGGCTTGGCGGCAAAGATCCTGGTGCTGCCCGAAGGTCAGGACCCCGATGATTATGTCGGCGAACATGGGGTTGCACGGTTCAAGGAATTGGCCGGCGAGGCGGTGAGCTTGGTAGAGTATCGTCTGGACATGGTCTTCCACCAGTATCGTAATAAGGGCGCTGACGGTATGGCCCGGGCGGCCCAAGAGGCGGTGGTGGTACTTCAGGATGTCTCCGACCGTACCCGCCGCGATGAGTTCATCGCCCGTGCCGCCGACCTGTGGGCACAGGACCGGCCCGCCCGCACCGAAAGTATGCAGCGGGCTTTACAGATGGAACTCAGACGCCGGAGTTCTGGACGCAAAAGCGGCGCGCCCAAGGTTTCTACCGGCTCCCCACGGGATCGCAGCTTTATAACCGACGCGGTGGCTCGGTATGCTGAGCAGCCGCCGTGGTGGAAAAAGCTGGAAAAGGAACTACTGGCGGCGGCTATGGAGAGCCGCGAGCTGGCGGGGCGGGTTTTTGCCCTAGTAGCGCCCGCTGATTTTGCCGGCGCCGAGCACCGGCATATCGCCCAGGCGATAGTCGCCTGCCTGGCGGCCGATGCCGAATATGAACCCCACCAGTTAGTGGATGAATTTCCTGAGCAAGGAGGAGTCCGCGACCGGGCTGTGGAATTATTACTAACTCCGCCGCCCGACGACCTTAGTGACGAGATGTTAAAGGATGCGGCGGCCAAACTACGTAAGCATCGCGCCGGAGCAGGTTTGCAGGAAGAATACGAAATTCGGTCGGCCGAGCTATTGCCCACCGACAGTGGCAAGACGGATATTGAGGATTTTTATAAGCTTCGGCAGCGGATAGCCGAATTGGCAGAAACGGGTCAACTAACCCACGGCCATCCTGACTACCAAGAGTTCCTGCGACTGGCGAAAATGTTTCACGGTAAGGGCCAATTCGATTTTGTAGAGACCGGCGGGGCTATTACGGCGCGCCACGGTGTGCCACCACCGAAAAACCAATCCCCTGACCAAACTGACGGCAAAGAGAATAGCCAAGGGAGTTGACTATAGTTGGGTGAGGACGAACAGGCTGAAGACGAACAGCCTCAGGTGCAAGATATTGAGGAAGTACAAGGCCTATTAACCAAGGGACGCCAGCAAGGCTACCTGACCTATGATGATGTCCAGAAAGCCTTGGGCGAATGTGACACGCTAGACACTTCCGACCTTGATGAGGTTTACCAACTGCTTAATGGCGCCGGTGTTCACATCGCCGAGGATAAAGAGTCGGCCTTGGAATACATCCAAGGCGAACTGGCTGACAAACTCGCGGAAGCCGATACCATACCCGTTGATGATTCGGTGCGGATGTATCTGCATGGTATCGGTCGAGTGCCCCTCCTTACTCGTGATGAGGAGGTTGAGTTAGCGCGTCGCGTCCGAAAAGGCAATGGTGAAATCACTTACGATCGGGGGCACAACTGCCTCTGGTTTCACTCCCACGAGCGATTAGAACCTGATACCCTTTACACGGTAATCTTACGCGATGGGGACGACGGCTTGTATGACATTGCCGGCAAGCCGCTTGCCGATGACCATATCTGGTCTTTCCGGACCCGGTCGGCGTCGGGGCCGCTGCAGATACTCGAGACTTTGCCGGCGCGCCGCGAGCAGCAGGTAGAGGTCAACTCCCCGATAATTATCAACTTTAATGATGCCTTAGATACCGCGTCAGTAACGGCGGCGAAGATAGAGGTTACCGATGCTAAAGGTCGGCGGGCTGCGGGGAAGGTCAAGGTAGGTCCTGCGCCCTGGCGATTAGTGTTCACTCCCCAACGGCCGCTGCGCCATCGCAATAAGTTCGCCGTCATAGTACGAGGAGGCGAGAAGGGCATTAAGGCTGAGGACGGCCAACCTTTGTCTGATGATTACAAGTTTCACTTCGAAACCACTTATCAAAAGGCTGCTCCTCGCCTAGTGGCGATAAAACCTTCCCCGGAGGCCACGGGCGTTAGCATTGCCGCACCTGTTATAGTTACCCTAGACCGTCAGCTCCAGGCGCAGACCGTCAACTCTAAGACTGTCAGGCTACGCGATGCTATGAATAATCTATTATCCGGGAAGGTCTATTATAATGCGGAACGTCGCCAGATCCGGTTCCATCCCAAACGTCCCTTGATCACGGAGATGACCTATACCCTGACCCTGGAGGCCGGGGAAGATGGTATCGTGGGAAGCGCTGGCCATCCGTTCCCGGAACCGGTTAGCGTGGACTTTACTACGACAGCGCATCACACTCCGATGCAGGTTGAAGTTACTATTCCGCCCGCCGAGGCAGAGGGCGCTGGTCTGCGCGGCCCTATCCAAGCCTCTTTTACTTCCCTATTAGACCCGGGTAGTGTGGATCTCAGTTGTATGAAGCTCAGAGACGAAGAGGCCGTATCCGCCCTGGCGGAGGCCAACATGCGACTGGTGGTAAGTATTGCTCGAAAGTATGTCGGCCGCTCGTCAATGAGCTTCCTGGACCTTATCCAGGAAGGCAATGTAGGACTGATGCGCGCCGTAGAGAAATTTGATCATCGCAAGGGCTTCAAATTCAGCACTTATGCTACGTGGTGGATTCGCCAGGCTATCTCGCGGGCTCTGGCCGACCAAAGCCGCATTATTCGCATTCCGGTCCATATGGTGGAGACCATTAACAAGTTAGTCAAGACCTCGCGGATACTTCTGCAACAGCTTGGCCGTGAGCCCAGCCTCAACGAAGTGGCCACGGAGATGGATATGTCCGCCGAAAGGGTCGCGGAGGTGAAACGCATCGCCCCTGAGCCGCTCTCGCTGGAGGCGCCGGTCGGCGAGGAGGAAGATAGCTACCTGGGGGACTTTGTCCCTGATGAAGAAGAGGAGACGCCTATCAGCCTAGCCTCAAATCTGGTCTTGCGCGAGCAGCTTAACCGCGTACTGGATGACAGCCTTAGTGAACGGGAACGCGAGGTGCTCAGGTTACGCTTTGGGCTAGAGGACGGCTATCCGCGTACGCTGGAGGAGGTCGGGCACATCTTTGACGTTACCCGCGAGCGTATCCGGCAAATCGAATCTAAAGCACTAAGAAAACTGCGCCGGCCCCGCCGCACTAAAAAGCTGCGCGACTATCTGAAATCATAACCTGCACTGGCCCGTTACTTGTTAGCTCCCTCATTACCCAGCGTATTACTGATCCCTGACGACTCTACCCCTGCACCTGGCCAGTGACCCACCCACAGCCATATACACCCCAACAACAGGATACTCTCTTGCCATAAAGACGACCAGGTTCGTGCCTGGGTGAGTTCCGAGACCGAGAAGCACCCACAGGCGAGGTCAATACCTCGGATCAGGGCCGAGCTGAGGGCCAGAACAAAGAGCGCAGTGAGGCCGGCCAACAACAGCGCACTCGCCCGTACCCAGACACCGAGGATGAGTATGGTCCCCACGATTAGCTCCAGCCACGGCAGCCAGATGGCCATTATAAGCGCCGTGGACCAGGGGACGATTTGATAGTCCATAATAATTTCCGTAAACCGGTCGGGATGGTCTAGCTTGTCTATACTGGCGATGACAAACACCAATCCGACGGCGATACGCAAAATTAGTAGAGTCCACTGGGCTCGAAGGATTTTTCTGAAACCGATAAGCATTTTTGACATCTTCATCACCGGGGGATAACGGAGCGGCTCTTCCCTGCCCCTCGCTCAGTGGCCAGCCCCGCTTGCTTCCACTCTGATATAGACCCAGGCACAGCTACTATGTTCTCGTATCCCAGCTCCCGTAGGTGTGCAACGGTACGTTTGGATAGGCCACAAGCCGCACCGCAGTAGAAAATCATAAGGCCCTTTGAGGTTACTTCACTAACATACTGGAGATGTGCGTCGTCGAACAATTCGCGATACGGGATATTGATGGCGCCGGCAATATGCTCCTGGCTGAAACTTACCGGCCCGCGCACATCAACTAGCACGGCTCCACCGTACTTGATCAGCATCTGAACGCACTCGGGACAGATGTAGTCGCCAGAAGGCTCAACGTTGTGCGCCTCAATATCGTACGCAGGTTGAGTCGGCACCCGATAATTCACCGGAAATACCGTGTTAACGAGCAGTCCTGCGGCTAGCGAACCAGCCAGGAATACGATAATTGGCGCAATATCCGCCCGTAGGCCGATCCGCTGCACG
>JAUWJN010000219.1 GCA_030607655.1 bacterium | reverse complement strand
TACCCGATTGTACCTGAGCTACCTTGACGAGACCGGCAAAGCCCACAAGCCTCTGCTGCTGCCCCAGAGAGATCCGACCTTCTATGACTCGTTCCTCAAGACCTACAGCGTGCCCGAGCTGGTCATCGAGCCGGTCCAGGTATCGCCGCGAGACCTTACCAGGGCTATGCGCTCACCTGATAAGGTCAAGGTGGAGGTGCCCGTTATCTCTATGACGCGCAAGCCCGAAGAGGGGGACAGCTGGCAGTCGACAGTCCCCGAGAGGGAATAGAATTATTGCATCGGGACATCCACAGCCGCCACCAACGCCATTGGGCAAACGTATGTAACGAGCAAGGAATTCTACACTCAGCAATAACCTATATGGAGACTTCTGATGGACAACTGCCGCAGCCGTTGCGGCTTCACGCTCATAGAACTGTTGGTGGTCATCGCCATCATTGCTATCCTGGCGGCGATCCTCTTCCCTGTGTTTGCCAAGGCGCGGGCGAAGGCAGGCCAAGTGAGCTGTCTGTCCAATGTCAGACAGCTTGGCATGGCCGTGCTGATGTACGCTCAGGACTATGGTGGTCATCTGCCGATAGCGGTAACCTGTAAACCAGACTTCAGCTATTGCTGGACCGCCATTGAGCTGCTGGAACCATATGTCATGAGCCGGCAGATCAGGTTTTGCCCCAGCGACATATACGGGTCGGTAGACCTATCTGCCTATCCTGGGCTTGGTCGTTACAGCTATGGGTGGAATAAGGCCGTCTTTGCATATATGGTCCCGGGAGTGCCCGCCGGTGAGGTCGTGTCACTTGACCAGATACCTTACCCCTCTGACACCACCGCCTTCTGGGATGGGCACCAGGTAGGAATGGCGGTACTCACTGCCCACAGGCACAACGAGGGTGCTAACGTGTCGTTCTTAGACGGCCACGCCAAGTGGTATCATCGCGATCAGCCACCTCGCGACTGCGGCTCAGATTACTACCATGTAATCCCTGGTAAGTAGCACTTGACCGCGGACGATATATGTCAGCTTGGCCGGACACAACAACTTGTAGCGGCGAAACACACCGATGCACGAAGCAGAGCAAAAGCCATCCAGACCCAAGGCGGGACTCGGCAGCACACTGGCCCCCTGGTGGCGAAGCCTAGGCTCACCGCGTACCCCGTTCTACCTTCTGGTCGCCATTGCTATCTGTAGTGTAATAGGAATCCTGATCCCTCAGGGCCAGCTACCCGACTATTACGTCCGCGCGTACGGCAAGCTGGGAGCCAGTGTTATCCTTCCGCTGGGAGTGGATCACCTTTATACCTCAACCTGGTATGTGCTACTGCTGGCCTTACTGCCGCTGAGCGTGGTGGCTGGTGCCAAGCATATCTGGCGGTCAGCCGGGGACAATTTTACCAGCCCCCAGTTGGACGGTGCCAAGCGCCGCTGGCTGGTGGGGCGAAAATGGCGTTACACCGCCTTTGGTATCCCCATCATTCACTTCTCAGTGCTTATTATTGCCGTGGGCGCCGTATTAGGGCACTGGCCGGGCCTGGCCGTAACCAAGATGATCGAAATAACTGAGGGGGAAACATATAAAGATCCCGATGGCGACTTTGACTTTACCTTAAAGCTAAACGACTTTTCCATCGAATACTACCCGGATAGGAGCACCGTCAAAGCATATAGGAGTGACTTCTCTGTATGGGAGCGAGGGCAGGAGGTCAAACGAAAGACTATAGTGGTCAACCGGCCGTTGTCCTATGACCACTTCAGCTTCTTCCAATCTGGCTGGGGCCTGGCCGGCTTTGCGCTGAAGGTGACGCCAGCCAATGGCGCGGTTGAAACGGCCAAGTTCCCGCTGGTAGTGGCGGCGGGCAGCGAGCGGGACCATACGCGACACTACCAACTTCCCTTGCCACAACCCCGAGTACTCATTGGCGATGGGCAAGCAGCGATTATTGCTACTGCTTTCGTGCCCGACGCTTGGGAGCAAGACGGCCAGATTATTGGGTCGCGATCCGAATTTCCCAACAATCCAGCCGCCAGGATCACCTTGGCTTCAAGTTCTATCACGGGCAGGCTCGAACTTACCGACCTCGGCTGGGTCAAGCCCGGCCAACCCGCTGTTTACAACGGCGGCACCATTCAACTCACCGATGTACAGCACTATGCTTCCATCATGGTGCGCCGTGATTATGGCGTGCCCCTGGTGTGGTTCGGTTTTATCACTCTATTCGTGGGCCTGGTGATGACCTTCTACTTGAGGCCGCACACGATAGCGGCCAGACTTACCGACACTGGCGAGCAGACCCCACCGACCCAGCGTAGCATCGGCAGCTTCTGGGCGAATAATCTTCCCAGCCTGGATGTATTAGACCAGCTAACTTACAGACTTGTGGGCTTCGCCTTTCCCCTGTTGACGTTAGTGATTATTACCGGCGCAGTCTGGGCGCAAGTCGCCTGGGGCCGCTGGTGGCACTGGGATCCTAAGGAAACCGCCGCCTTAGTTACATGGCTGATTTACGCCGCCTATCTTCACGGGCGGCTTCGTCCGGGCTGGCGTGGGGCCCCAGCCGCAGCGTTTGCCATCTTAGGCTTCGCTACGGTGCGCTTCTGCTTCGCGGGGATCAAATTCGTTCCCAGCTTGCACTCCCACGCCGGGTCCGTAGCGCGAGAGGGCGGGCGGTTAGTGCTGGGTGGCTTCGCGGGCATCAGTCCGACCGAAATCTGGCTGAGCCAGGGATTCATTGGGGCGTACGTACTGGCAATGGTAGCTTATTTTGCCTTCGCGGCAACGGGCAATTCCACCATCGGCAAGACTGCTACTGTTTTGGTCGGCATAGGTTTATTGACACTGACAGCGGTGTTGGGCCTGCGGACCTATGAGGCGGGCCGCCTGCCCTTGACTAGTAGCTACGATTTCGCCCTGTGTTTCATCTGGTGCACATCTATTGCTCACCTGGTTGTCGAGCGGATAATGGGAACCAAAGTGCTGGGGGCATTCGTTATTACTATTGTATTAGGGCTGACTATGTACGCGTATTTGCTGTTGCCTGCCAAGGTGAGCACACCCCTTATGCCGGCGTTGCAAAACCGATTTTGGTTGCACTTTCACGTATTAGTGGCTATAATTGCCTTTGGAGCATTAGCCTTGTCCTGCGCCACTGGCATTATGTACTTTGTGAAGCGCAAGGCGGTGGCTACTGCAACTAACCGGCGACCGGGCTCAGTAGCTTGAAACTAGCGAACAATCTCGAGCCAGTGGGAAGTGCTCGCGGGCACGGCCGCCAAACCCAGACAAGCGACCTTTAGGGTCGCAGCTTTTTGTATCGCAAATTGGAAAGGATAGTTGCAATGAGCGATTGCAGCGAGACAGATGGGGCATCCATCACTCGCCATAAGGAGGGCCCGATAGCCTGGGTGACGGTCAGCAGGCCCGGGCTTCGCGAGTTTTATGTAACATGCACCCCGCACGACACCATCGGCACTAACGACGTAACAGCCCAGAGCAGGGAAGTCTATCACGCCCTTGCCTCCTGGTCTGGCGAGTGCCAGGCTATTGGTATCCAGGAGCGCATATTTGGCAGCTTGGCGCACCGCGAGGCAATTCTCGCCGAGCGCGAAGCGTTTCTGTTTGGTGAGTCCGATTTGCGGCTGTGGCCGGCCACCTTCGTTCAGGGCGCGCCATGCGACCCAGACGGGTTAGCCGGCCTCCATTTATATGGTGTCGCTGGACCCAGATGCTCGCCGATACACCACGATCAGCACCTCTGTGGGGTTGCTTTCGAACACCACGATGCTCGTCATGTATACCTTACCGGGCTCTGCGGTCCACCGACTATGGCAAACCGCCCGGAAGAGGCTAAGGCGATGTTTGCCCGGACTCAGGAAATACTCCTTGCCAGCGGAGCCTCATACGCTGATGTAGTACGCACTTGGATATACCTGGCCGACATTATTGATTGGTACCACGAATTCAACCCGGTTCGCTCAACCCTCTACGCTCAGTTCCAAGCGATGGATCCAACCGGCTCAGCCTGGCCACCGGCCAGCACCGGGATTGAGGCCCAACTCCCGGCGGGCGCTTGCTGCCTTATGGATCTGTTTGCTTTGGGCGGCCCGGGAAGGAAAGAAGTTAGCGTCGAGCCGGTACACAATCCTCGACAAAGCGAGGCTTACAGCTATGGCTCAGGCTTCTCCCGGGGCATGGCTGTCACCTTTGATGGCGTGGAGACGGTCTACGTTTCGGGGACGGCAGCCATCAACGAAAAGGGACAGTCAGTTTGTATCGATGACCTTAGCGGCCAGGTGAGCTATACGCTTGACAACATTGCTTCTCTGCTGAATACTCGGTACATGACACTGGATGATTTCGTCTCTTCAACAATATTCATTAAACAAGGCTATGATACTGAGTTAGTGCGCGAGTTCATTGACGACCGCAGCGGATGCCTAGCAAACGGCGTCTATGTCACCGCTGATGTTTGCCGGCCTGAGCTACTATGCGAGATTGACGGCATCGCGGTGCGGGCGTCTGACTAGGCGGGTCAGTCCGTGAGCATCAAATATTGTCCTCGGCGAGGGGTTGATGTATCGCCCCAACAACGTTATAATAGCTAAGAAGCTATATGACGAAACCCCAAGCCGAGAACCCATCTCCTAACCACATATGGCCAACGGTTTATTTCGTTGTGTTCTTCGGGCTGTT
>JAUWJN010000172.1 GCA_030607655.1 bacterium | reverse complement strand
GCGGGTCCAAGCCATAGTTGATGAGCTACGGGGCGAGAAGATTGACATTGTTCGCTATGACGAAGATACGGGGCAGTATGTCAAAAACGCGCTGTCACCGGCCCGGGGTAGCCAAGTGATTCTCGATGAGGCCGAGCACTCAGCAGTTGTCATCGCCCCCGACGACCAACTATCACTTTCTATCGGCCGTCGCGGCCAAAACGTCAGACTGGCGGCCCAACTCCCCAGTTGGAAGATTGACATCCGTAGCCAGTCCGAGTGGACTGAGGCTCCGGAGGAGGTGACCGAGGGTAAGCCAGTCCGGGCCTACGAGCTAGCCCGGAAATTGGGGGTGGAGAGCCGCGACCTGGTAGAAATCCTCCAAGAGGAGGGAGTTGATATCACCAGCCACGCCAGTAATGTTACTCCCGAGCAAGCCGAGATGGTTTACAATCTGTTGGCTGGTGGGGAGGGTACGCTTGAGGACTTGGAGGCGGGCGAGATAACTATTGATGTTGACTAATGTGGTCCCATCATATCACAAGCGAGACGATAACGACGTATAGACCGCGGTAGGCTGCCGCGCGGAGATTAAGGATAGTGGTTACTATTCGCATATTTTCTCTAGCCCGACAACTGGGATTGCAAAGCAAGGCATTGATCGCCGCTCTGGCCGAATTGGGGGTGGAGGATGTTACCCCTGCCTCTTCTCTGGATGAAGATACGGCCAAGGCACTTGTCGAACTACTAGTTGAGCAGGCCAAAGCTGCTCGCCAGAGCGCGCAGGCGGCGGCCGAGGCCCAGGCCGCGGCTCAGGCCCGCGCCGGCAGCGCTCAAAAGGAAGCGGCCGGGGAGGTAGCAGAAGAGGAATGGGGAGAGGACGAACAGCCACCCCCTGAGGCTGCGGAAGTGGAACGCGAGCTCGGGGAGCTGGAGAGGTACCTGGCCGAGCTGCAGACTGAAGCCGACGCCGCTACGGAAAGCCACCAGGTAGTCAAGCTGTTGTCCGAGCTAGCCGCCCGCCCCTCCGGGCCGCGGCCGGAAACTGCCATTGAGGTTCCCCCCGTCGCTACTGTACTCGGCCATGTTGACCACGGTAAAACCACCTTGCTAGACGCGTTGCGCGAAACTGACGTCATAGCCACCGAGAGCGGCGGTATTACCCAACATATCGGCGCCTCCGAGGTCTCAGTAAATGATAAACAGATAGTCTTTATAGACACTCCCGGCCATAAGGCCTTTACTGCTATGCGCGCCCGGGGGGCTCAGGTTACCGATGTGGCCGTGTTAGTCGTGGCGGCGGACGACGGAATAATGCCGCAGACGGTAGAGGCGATTAATCACGTCAAGGCGGCGCAAGTGCCTCTGGTGGTAGCCATCAACAAGATTGATTTGCCCGAAGCCGACGTGGAGAGGACAAAACAGCAACTGCTGGAGTACGAGCTGGTGCCCGAAGAGTGGGGTGGTGATACTATTATCGTGCCCCTTTCCGCTGTCACCCGGCAGCGTTTAGATGAACTGCTGGAAATGGTGCTGCTCGTAGCCGAAGTTCAGGAATTATGGGCTGATCCGGAAGCGGACATGGTCGGGGTTGTTATTGAATCTTCCGTTGACGTCAGCGAAGGGCCGTTGGCTACGGTCCTCATTCGCAATGGTACCCTATCAGTGGGAGACGTGGTCATCTGTGGCACGGCTTGTGGCCGGGTGCGCCGCCTGCGGGATTGGCGGGGCAAATCGCTCCCGACTATGCCTCCGGGGCATCCAGTAGTAGTGGTCGGCCTCTCCGATGTGGTAGAGGCCGGCGACATAACGCAAACCTGCGCGACCCTCAAAGAGGCCCGCCAGATCGCTGAAGAGCATAAAGAACAACAACACCAGCAGCAGTTCGCGGGGGATGCTCAACGCCGGCTTCGCGACTTTTATCGCGACCTGGGCACCGAAGAGGTTAAGGAACTCAACATGGTTCTCAAGGCGGATGTATGGGGTTCAGCCGAGGCGGTGAAAGCTTCGCTAGCCCAGCTAGACAGCCAGCTTGAGGAAGTGGATATCAACGTAGTCTATGCCGGGGTAGGCGAGATAACCGAATCAGACGTAATGCTGGCGGTGGCCTCCCAGGCCTTGGTATTAGGCTTTCGGGTGGCGGTGAGCAACCAGGTTCGTCAAGCGGCTGCGGACGGGCATGTAGAAATTCGTACTTATGACGTGATATACGAGGCTCTGGACGATATTAACAAAGCAATGCTTGGTATGCTGGAGCCTGTTTACGAGGAGCGCTTCATCGGTCAGGCGGAGGTTCTCGAACTATTCAAGGTTTCCCGCATTGGGGTGATAGCCGGCTGTCGAGCTACTGAAGGCCCCCTGCAACACGGGGTACGGATAGTAGTGCTGCGCGATGGCGAGCAAGTTTTTGCGGGCACTTTGGAGTCGCTGCGGCATTTCGCCCAGGACGTGTCCACAGTCGAGGCACCCCAGGAATGTGGCGTGGCGACCGCGGAGTTCCAAGACTGGCAGGTAGGCGACATTATCCAGGCCTATATCCAGGTTGAAGTAGAAAGAACTGCAAAACCAGCCGAGGACTCCCTAGCGCCCTCCAATTCCTAACCGCCCTTGCCCGCTTTCATAAATACTCTGATTTCACATACGCCAGGGCCTAAGCAGATGCCTATCTTCGTTGGTTTGCTTACCGTTGACCTATATATAGCCGAAGCCAACACCCTTAAAGACAAGCGCCAAGTGTTGCAGAGCCTGCTTACTCGGCTCCAGAATCGTTTGAACGTCGCGGTGGCGGAAGTCGGCAACAATGACATCCATCGTCGCGCGCAAATCGCCCTTACTACTGTCAGTAACAGTCAGGCTCAGGTCCAGCGCGTGATGGCGGCTACCTCCCAGTTGCTAAACTCCGAACCTACTGTGGAAGTGGAGACGGAGACCCTTGAGATTCTCTAGCCGCGCGCAAGGCGGCGATAACCAATGCCTACCCAACGGCAACACCGAGTCAATCAGTTGCTTCAACAAGAAATTAGCGGAATTATCCTTGCGGAGATACAGGATCCGCACATAGGCTTTGTGACCGTCACTGGGGTGGAGGTCTCCCCGGATTTGGGCCACGCTCAGGTTTATGTGAGTGTGTTCGGAGACGAGAACAAAACCCAGGAGACAATGGCCGCGCTCCGCGGCGCAGCTTACCGCTTCATCCGCGGCAGGCTGGCGGAGCGCGTAGCGCTAAAGCATATCCCTGAACTCCACTTTGAGCTTGACGAGACGGCCCGTCACGCTCAGCAGATTGAAATGCTATTACATCAGGTCGACGAAGAGTGGACTGACGAAGACGAACCCCACGATGACCAATAATCCTGAACCCAGGACAGACTCCCTCCTCTTTTTCCCCTCTCCGGCCCCCAGAGGGGCCGGGGATGAGGTCCACAGGACGACACCAAACTGCGCGGCGCAGGTTCGCAACCTGTGCCGCCCACGGCGGCGGGGTTAGAGAACCCCACCTGCGTGATAAGTTCGATAATGGCGAAAGGAAGAGGATGATCATCGCACTAATATCGTCTTCCCCGTTCCCCTCTCCGGGACGGAGAGGGCCCAGGGGTGAGGCTGAGTATACAGGTATCATCGCTCAGATTGCCGAGTGTCTCCGGGCTGCGGATAACCTAGCAATACTAAGTCATCAACAACCTGATGGCGATGCCATCGGCAGTAGTTTAGGGCTGTGGTGGGCGCTGACCAAGATGGGTAAACAGGTGCAGGTAGCTTGCCCGGATCCTGTACCCCACAAATATCAGTTCTTACCCGGGGCGGAAAAAGTAGTGACCGAGCTGCACCAAGCTCCGCAGGTAGCGGTAGCGGTGGACACGGATGGTTGGGCCCGTCTGGGGCAGCTCCAACCGGTCGTCCAGCGCGCCAAGATAACCATCCTGATAGACCACCACAGCACTAATTCGGGCGGCGCTGACTTGGACTATGTTGACCCCAGCGCGGCAGCGGCTGCTGTTCAGGTTTACTATCTATTGGGGCCGTTAGGGGTAGAGCTGGATGCCCAGATTGCCACTTGCTTGTACTGCGGGCTAGCCACCGACACCGGTTTCTTTACCTTTCAGAATACTTCGGCCCCGGCCCTGCAAGTAGCAGCCGAGCTGGTCAGAGCCGGGGCCGATCCTTACCAGATTGCCCAGCGGGTCTCGGGCCAGCTTAGCATACCGGCTGCGATACTAAGAGGTCAGGCCCTCGCCTCCATCCGCACGGCCGCCGGCGGCCGGATAGTATATGCGACGCTCCGGCCCCGTGATTTCGCCGCCGCTGGGGCTCGGCCTGAGGACACCGAGGGGGTAATTGACGTACTCAAGTCGGTGGCGGGCGCTGAAGTTGTGATCCTGTTCAAAGCTGATAATCACCGCCATTGTCAAGTTAGCTTACGCTCACGGGGCATAGATGTGGCCAGCATTGCTGCCCAATTTGGGGGTGGGGGACATCCGGTAGCCGCCGGTCTACAGATGCCAGGCCCGCTGCCTATGGTCACCGTCAAGATTATCAAGGCCATAGAGCAAGCCCTGAATGGGGGGGCCTGAGGGATTATGTATGGTGTTGTGCGCCTGGTCAAGCCGCCCGGGATGACGTCCCACGATGTAGTTGAGTTTGTGCGGCAATTATGGGGAGTAAAAGTAGGTCATACCGGGACGCTCGACCCGGCGGCGGCGGGATTATTAGTGTTATGCGTCGGTCCGGCGACGCGGCTGGCCGAATACCTGACTGGATGCGACAAGACCTACCGAGCGGAGATAACCTTCGGCATCAGTACCACAACCTACGATGCCGAAGGGGCCGTTACTGAGCGACGAGAGGCGGGACATATAGACGCGGCCCAGGTTGAGGCAGCCCTTGCCGAGTTGACCGGCCCGGTGCAAATTCTGGTGCCCTCGTACTCAGCCGTGCACCACGAGGGGGAACGGCTATACAAGCGGGCCCGCCGCGGTGAGAACGCGGTCGCGGTTACCCGCGAAGTGCAGATACAGCGGTGGGAGCTAGTGGACTTCGCCGCGGGCAATAATCCCCGGGCTCTCACTGAGATTGAGTGCACCGCGGGCACATATGTGCGCTCGCTGGCCGTCAAATTAGGTGAGCAGCTAGGCACTGGCGCATATCTGTCGTTTCTAGTCCGCACACAGGTGGGGCCTCATAGTCTAGCTGAGGCCCTTACCCTCGAGCAGTTAGCCGAGCTGACCCATCAGGGAATGGCCGAGACCGCGCTATTATCGCCCGCGCAGGCGGTAGCCCATCTGCCCCGGCTGACGGTAGCGGCCCAGGTAGGTAGCCGACTGCAGCACGGCACCGCCCAGCCAATAGAGCCTGCCGCGGCCCAGCCGCCACCGCAGGCTGCAATCTTGACCGAGGATGAGGAGTTATTATGTATAGCTGAAGTCGCGGCAGTCGATGGCTGTTGGCATCTTCAGCCTCGTACAGTTTTCAACTGGTCATCGCACTAGTTCCGCCTTACCCGGTTTTCTTCTCCAATACGGAGAGCGATTAGAGTTGTAGACCGCTCTACCTCGTTCCCCTCTCCGGCACGGAGAGTCGCCGACGCGCCAAAGCCGCTATGGCGACGGCGCGGGGCTAGGGGTGAGGCCCAAAGGAAGACAATAAGTGAAAGTAATCAAAGGTCTGGACAATGCCGAAATTGAGTCGGTCCCGCGGGTAGTAACTACGGGGGCTTTTGATGGGGTGCATCGGGGCCATCAGGCGCTCCTTGAGACTGCTATGCACCTAGCGGACGAGTATGGAGCCGAGTGCACCGTATTGACCTTTGAGCCCGCGCCGGTAGAGATCTTCAGCCCTCATAATAGCCACAATATCCGCCTGACTCTGAACGAGGAGCGCCACCGCGAGCTGGAAAAACTGGAGGTCCAGACGCTGGTAGTTGCAAGTTTCGATGAGGCTTTGCGGCAGACTTCAGCCGGTGATTTTGCTGAGCAATATCTACGCAGATTGCTAGGCGCGGTAGCCGTAGTGGTTAGTGAAAACCACACGTGGGGACGCGGGGGGGAGGGTAACGTTGATTTGATGAAGCAGTTAGGAGAAGAGCTGGGCTTTGCGGTACAAATTATCCCGTTGTCCGTATCTAACGGCCAGCCGATCTCCAGCAGTCAGATACGCCAACTGCTGTGGACCGGTCAAGTCAGCGAGGCAGCGCAGCTACTAGGGCAACTTTATAGCTTGTCGGGCACCAT
>JAUWJN010000220.1 GCA_030607655.1 bacterium | reverse complement strand
GCAGCCTGTGCGCTGTTAGTACTGGCGATTACAGTTCTAGTGGCCACGTCTACAATTTACCATCCTTTCGCGCCACCGCAGTCCGAGCTGGCTGGGCCCAGTCTCGTCGCGGCGGAAGTAAGTGGTACAGAGGTTGAGGCAATACAGCCCGCGGCACTCCCCGCGCCTCGGGGGCGACCAGGATACAAGGCTATTGCCCACCGTCAGCCTACTATTAGGCGTATGCGCCCCCGCCCACAGTCTGAGTCCGCAGCGGAGGCTGAAACTCAACCGCTGGGCAGTGACCACTCAATACCGGCTGCCCAACCGATCCTGGCCCGTGCGGTGGAGCCCACTGCCGACACCAAGATGTATCTGGCGAACTGGGCGCGTGCGGAAATGCCCATAGCCCTGGCCCAAGCCGCGGCGCGAACAGCGCCGGCGACTAAACCGGCTGATGGCGAAGCACCTGAGAAGCTTCTCGCTACTGAAGAAACTGACTTGGCCGGAGCAGTAGTCAGCGGCGTCATAGCTAACATCATAGTAGATAAGTACTTGCGGGAGGCGGTAATTGAGGGCAATGAGACCTTATTGCGCCTGGCCACTTCCACCCCCCCTTCCTCTTTGGCCCTTTCGGCAACTGGGGTAAGCCAGGAATCTACCACAGAATAGGAGCTAATACATTATGAAAAAAGTCCGGCGATGTATAATAATCATCCTGCTATCGGCGGCGATGGGTGCCGGGGGTGTGCGCGCGCAGGCTGAGGCTGTCCCCCCACCGCCAGTGCCTCCCGGGGCTGAGGTCCTGTTCGATCTGTTAACTAATGCCACTGTCGAACAACGGCTACGAGTAAGCCGGTTCTTGACTAATAAGTACCCAACCCTCAGTGCAGAATTGTTTGCTGTTATTAATGAACACCAGCCCGGATTGTTTGGGGAAATTATCCCGCAACTGGAGCGGCTCGTCGCCGGTAAATACCAACATCTACCTGACCTTATCTACTCCCGGTTAAACCAGGCCCCCCAAGTCCAGACCGCGGTAATAGAGGTGATTCAGGCAAAGCATCCTGAGTTTATCGCTGAACTCGGAGATGTGGAAGCGGGCGAAGACCTGCGCCGGCGGGCTGCCGAGCTTATCCTACAGAAATATCCGGGTCTGCTCAGCGACGTAATGGCCACTATTACCCAGAGGTTTCCTACCTTCCTGCAGGAGCTCCAGCATCAAGTCATTGCTGCCTTCCCGGGACTGCTGGCGGATGTGGCGGGAATCATAGCCAAAAAGTATCCTGACCTGACCACGAAGGTGTCCGGTCTGATAATAACAAAGTATCCGGAACTACTGCCGGGGGTGTTAGCCATACTGACTCAGCCGCCGCCCCCGCCCGAGGCTGAGGAAGAGGCGGAGCCTACCGGCCCATGACACGTTCAACCTTACGGAATCCTGCTGCTACTAGCATGCAAGCCGAGAGTACTGAACTCTCGGCTTGTTTATTTTCCTAAAAACGTTGTATAATTGTCAGTCAGTCTCGGCCTGGGAAGTTTTGTTGTCCGAAGAAGGGGAACTGTCGGAGGGTTCCTTATCTGCTGGCTTGCCGTGGCGGTTGTCAGTGACGTAGAAGCCGCTGCCCTTGAAAATTATGGCCGGGGGACTGAAAACGCGGCGCACCAGGCCATCGCAGCCATTATTCTGGCACTGAGTAATCGGTTCGTCGTCAAAATCCTGGCGTACTTCAAAGCGACATCCGCATTTTTGGCATTGGTACTCATAAATCGGCATAGCACATCTGTCCTTGTCAGTCAATCTATCCAGAATCGTGAAGTGAAGACTAATTATACTCAGTATATTACCTGTTGTCAATGGACCCTATGAGCGGAGTTGGTATCGTTAGGTATTATTGAAGACCGGGGGAGGATTAAATGAAGGAACAATTGCAATTGCTATATGAGCTTCAGCAGATAGACACCCAAATCCAGGCTGACGAGACTGAGTTGGCTGAACTGGACGATGGCAGCAGCGCTGAGCAGGCCCTGGCCCAGGAGGAGCAGCTCTACCAGCAGATGCAACAGGACCTCGCTGCCACTCAGGCGCAATTACACGACAAGGAGCTCCAGTTGCAAGGCACTGAGGATGACCGAGAGAGTAAGTGGTCGCAAGCCTATGGCGGCCGGGTGTCCGACCCCAAGGAGCTGCAGGCCCTGGAGCAGAAGATTGCCGAACTGGATCGGCGGAAGGACCAGCTGGAAGAGGAAACCCTGCGGCTGATGGACGATGTGGAAACCAAACAGCAAGCGGTAGCTGACAATGAAGCTCAGGTGCACCAGCTTCGCGAGAAGCTCCAGAGTATACAGCAAAACTATCGCACTCGTACTGAGCAGCTTGTCGCCGAGCTTACGGGCTTACGCCAGCGACGCGAGCAACTTCCCCAGCAGATATCCCCATCACTGTTACAACAATACGAGCAGCTTCATCAGCGGAGCAATAATCTAGCCGTGGTAGCCGTGGTCAACGGTGCTTGTAGCGGCTGCCATACTTCCGTCCCTAGTAACTATGTCACCAGGCTCGAAAATCCCACCGAAGTGTTAAAATGCGAGAGCTGTCGGCGCATCCTGGTCATTCCCGATTAACGACAGACAACGGCAGAGAACGACAGATAACGAGAACGAACCATGATCGCGTAGCGCAGGTTCTCTAACCTGTGCTATTCAGTCACGCGAGGTTGGAGAACTCAGTACAGGCGAAAGGTATCGGTCAAAAGCGAACTATGTGATATGTCGCCAAGCGTATTGGACTGATACAACGAGAGCGATTTTGGGTGGCAAAAGGAGGTGATGGTGATGCGAATTGGGATGATGATCCTGAGTGTAGGAGTCTTAGCCCTTCTGTCGGGACTTGGGTGTGAAAAGTCGATGAATACCCCGCAGCCGGTGGTACAGCCTTCCGCTAAGGTTGAACTGGAGGAGACAGCAATGCCATTTTTCCGGCGGGAGTTGAACAAGCAAATCGACCTTTATATGTTCGCCGGATCCGGCGACCACCAACGGTGCGCTGGCATATGGGAAGACTGGAACAGATATGAACTTGAGGACTACTGGCGCCAAACGTGG
Organism: bacterium; assembly: GCA_030607655.1. Classification (GTDB taxonomy): domain Bacteria; phylum Armatimonadota; class Zipacnadia; order Zipacnadales; family Zipacnadaceae; genus JALGTV01. Next base: position 1,601 of record JAUWJN010000220.1, on the reverse strand, counting down.
GCCACCGGGTTGGTTGCAGCGGCGCGGATTGAGAGATTGGGAGAGGCGGCTGTCCCTGCGATGGTGGAACGGGTAAAGCAGTCTCCCCGATACAATGGGTGCGATCAGCGGTCTGTGGCGGTTGACCTGTTGTCTTACCTTGGCCCGGCCGGGCTTAAGGCCCAGGTGCGATGCACGGGTTGGGAGGGGCCATTGACAGACGAAGATAGTGATTGGATACAATACCTCGACCAACTCCTAGCCGAGACTACTGATTCTGACGTCGCCCAGCTTTTCTGGCTGCTGACAGGTGACGAGGAAGCTATAGGGATAGTCGAACAAGCGATTGACGAAACGATAAATGAACTTACGGACCTTTACGAAAATTCATCCGCGAACGGGGACTGGGACGCCCGCTTTATGCAGTGGGTTCTGGCCATCTCTCCGGTTGACGGGGGGGTGTCGGATGCAAAGCTGAAAGACTGGGCACAAGATAGTGGCTCCGAGGGCATCCGGTACGCAGCGACTCTGGCGCTGGCCAGTCGCGGCGACTCGGCCGCTCAGGACTGCGTCCGCGACATTATCAGAAGCCGCTTTCCGTTGACTGCTCAGGAGCAGGATAAGTGGCGTGCGCTCCCTGTTTTTCCTGAAAAGCGGCTATTACCCTCAAGCGACACTATGTTCCGATTCGTCCGACAACTGGCCAAGAGCTCCTTGGAGGACCGGTGGAAATTGCTGCTAGATTTGCTGGCAGACACCGACCCCAAGCTCTTAGCTCCCCGAGCCGCCGTCCTAGTAGCCCTGGAAGAACACTGGGCGGAGCTCCCTGTGGCCACACAATTTCAGGCGGCGAAACGCGTAGCTCAGATGCACTGGAGAGAGAACAACAAATGGCTGCAGGCTATGATGATGTCATTCCTCGCACAGCACCCAGTTGAGGATCTGGAGCTCGCAGTAGAGAGGATTGCCGTAGAATAACTGTGTGACGTGCCTGCACTACCATCAGGCGGGTCCGGCAAAAAGGTAGCAAATCACGGGAAGCGCCTGGCGGTCAGTTAGTCGGTCTGCTCTTTGAGTTCACTGACGATTCGCTCCCAGGGAACGCCGGCGCCGGGACAACATGTAGCCCCTAAATCGGAATGGCGATACACATCTTCAGATCTCAGATGGTATTTCTGCATCAGTGATAGTATTAGCTGCACCAGTGCTTCGGTTTGGGCGCCAGTAGGGTGGGCACTATGACCGTCGTGCTCACTGAAGTCTCCCACCAGGCATATTCCCAGGTAGTCATTGTGCCCGGAAGTATGGGCGCCGGGCATCCAGTCGGGCCGCCCCTGCTGGACAGTGCCATCGGGTAGTATGACGTAATGATAGCCGATATGATAAACGTGCTGGCCATATCTTATGCCCCAACCCTGGCTGGCGTGGACTTCATCCAAAAAGTCAGCATCCACCTGCCGCCCATCTACCACCGCCGGCGTGGCACTGTGATGAACGACAATGCCTTTGGCCCTGACGAAAATAAGCCGGTAGTACCAGGCTGGGCCCCATCGCTGATTGAGACCACCTACTATTATTATGACCACCGCCGCTGCTAGCAAGAGCACTGGCCCCGGATGCAG
>JAUWJN010000112.1 GCA_030607655.1 bacterium | reverse complement strand
GTCGCATGCCGATGCAATAGCGCGTTCATTAACCACTTGTAGGCCGGCCGCGCTAATCCCCCACGTAGATCCACGTGAGGGTACATGTGGGCTATTCTCCCGGGAATGCCCATCTGGTGCGCTATACGTAGGACGAACCCGCTGAACAGGTAAACATGACTATGAACGATGTCGTAGTCACCATTTTCGCCTACGGCCCTTCTAAAGTTTCGCGCGTACCTCCACGGACGCGACGGGTGCAGACAGGGGATTACCTGTGAGCCCAACGATTTTATCTCGTCATCATAGGCACAGAGCTTGGTAGTGTGCACCAGGAAGTCCATCTGAAACCTTTCCCGGTTGATACGCCGCAGAACATTCATCAGCCAGGCCTCTACCCCACCACGGTTCATTCCCCCCACGACATGGAGAATACGGATTGGCTTACCAGAATTGGCGCTCACACCCGGCAACTCAGTTCGCACCTTTCCCGGATGTATGTATTGCATAGTAGACAACGGCGGCGCTGCCAACAACCTGAACTAGCACTGCGGCTAGCATAGCGAGGGCCGCCCCCATAAGCCCATAAGTTGGTATTAGCCAAAACGACGCCCCCAGTGATGCGGCGGCGACCAGAACAAACAAAGGTAGTTGGATGGAAAAGTGGCGGGCGGCGGTCATGGCGTAGCCCAGGCAGGAGGCAACATAGCCGATGCCCGCAGCTATCACAATCCACACAAAGACATGCACCTGTTCGCCATATTCTGGCCGATAAAAAAGAGTAAGAAGCGGCCGGCCGACCAACAGGGCCAGTACCACACCAACGGCCCCGAGCAGCGCACCAATGAGTAGCAGCTTGCCTAGCAGCTTGCGGAATGAGGTGCGATCGCCAGACGCATAGTACTTGGCCAGTCGCGGAGTTGTCGCTCGCCCTAGCGCGCCCATCACCTTACCACCCGCGACCAGCACGTAGGCCAGGGCGGCAAAGATACCGAGGGCCGCCTCGCCGTGGTGGCGCTCCAGAAAGTAGCGAGGGATATTCGTGTTCAGAGAAATTAGCATCATAACCATACCCAAGGGCAGCGCCAGCCATGCCAACCGGGCCAGAGTATTGATGTCGCCTCGCGGCTGTAGCGATGAGACTTCTCCTTGGCCGTCAGATGCAGCATTCTCGCCCATTGCATGTGATGCTCTCAAAATCAGTGCGCCGCTGCGCACATCGTAGCTGACCAGGACTAACACCCACACTGCTGCCATGCCTACAACTCCCCAAAGAACGCTGCCTGTCAGGTATACCCCTAAGCCAAACGCCGCGAGCGATAGCGGCCCCTTGATCATGAGCGACTTGGCTATACGATCCATTCGCTCACGCTGCTGGAGCAGCCCGTGGAAAACATCGCTCAGGGCCTCGAATGCCTTGGCCACGGCTATTGCAAGGATGACCAGCGTAGTATCCAAGCGATAGCCCGCCACAACTACGATCCCCACGATGATAATCAGGCCTATCGCGGTGGCAATAAGTCTCAGCGCCAGGTAATTACCGAAAATGTACTCTCGCCGAGCATCCGTCGCCTGCACCGCACGCAGTTGCAGATTCGTAAGCATGATCACCGGCGCACAGACCGCCAGGCCCAACGCGAACTGACCCACCATTTCGGTAGTGCCCAGCTTAGCCAGGACTACCAACACGCCCCACTGGCAAGCCGCATACACCATATTACCGGCGAAGGTCCAACTGAAGTTCGCCCGCAGGGATAGAGGCGCCATGCTCCGGTCTGGGAACACATGGCGCCCCACCGCCGACTCGCTGTGGGGCTGCTCTGGCTCCACTATATCTATGCCAACTTCATCTCCAATCTCAGGGGGCAGTATTCTTACCTCGTTCATTACGCTCAGCTGCAAGCCCGACGATTCGGGACAATACGTGGCCAAAAAAGCAGGGGCGGATACTATTCAATCTCGCTGGCAAATATCCCGCGTCGGTAGCCCCAAATCAGGCCCAGGGCCGTAACCAGCAGCACGAAAGTCACGCCCGCGCTACGCACACTCGAAGGCCCCGACTTGCGCAGTGGCGGCACCGCGGCATCGAGCACCTCGAATCTGCCACTGCTTTCGCGCTGTTCCTCGATGGCCGCCAGCTCCAAGCGTGTGGCCAGGGTAGTCAACAGCTCTGCCTGCAATTGGCGCTGGCGGGATAGCCGGACGTACTCGCGCATTACCGGGGGCAGCTCAGCCAACTTTGCTTCAACCTCATGAAGTTGGGCCTGGTAGGTTGCTTTCCGCGCTCGGGTTCCGGCCAGCTCCACCTCCAGACCAATCGTTTTGCTCATAAGTGCATCGTAGGTGGGATTGGTCTGGCGTGAGACTTGCTGTCGCACTTCTCCTTGCACGTCCTCAAGTTGCCGTTCAATACTACCAATAGCTGCTTCCATCTGCTCGACGTCCGGGTGCAGGCGCGATTTGCCCGCCTCCCGCTCCGTGGCTAACTCGGTCTCCAAATTGGCAAGCTTCTCCTCTAACTTAGCGATGACAGGATTGCGGGCGGTAACCTCCTGAGCGATGCGCATGGCATCTTCGTGGGCCAACTGCGCGCGCGCGCTGTGCAGCGAATGGTCTAACCCCTCGACCAGTGCTGTGGCCTCTGCCCACGCCTGATTCATGGCTTCAGTTTGGTGGATGAGCTGACCGGCCTTGCTGTCTGGGTCTATGAGCCCATATCCGGTTTGAAGTTCCTCCAGGCGATCTTCTGTCTGCTCGAGCCCCTCTTCCACATCTTTCAGCCGCTGGGCAATAAACTGGCGCGTCTCCCGCGCCTGCTGTACACTGGTCTCGGTGACATACGTATCCAAAGCATCCACGTAGTCATTGGCCAGGTCCGCGCATAGGTTCTTAGCCTCTTCGGTACCAAAGGTATATCTCAGACCGAGCCACGACCAGAGTCGGGATGGCCCACGGCAGGTGACCCCTATCTTAAGCCCCGCTTGCTTTAGGGACTTGATACGGGTCATTTCCGCCAGCGCCCCTAGTGTTTTCTCTTCGTCCAGGGCCAGGCGTTGGGCCAGCTTGTGCTTGTGCACTAGTTGCATCCCGATGCTCCGGCTCTGGAAAATAGCCTCCAGCCTTGCTAGTGGGCCACCCTGTCCCATGAAACTCACCAGGCCGCCCGCGGCCAAACTTTGGGCAGCTTGCCCGGTCAGTGTGGTCATCACATCCGGACGCTCGCTCAGCAACAAGGAAGTCGTAGCCGAGTATCGGCGGGGTGCAAAGACAAAAACCGCCACTCCGATCAGCGCGGCCCCCAATAGGCTAAGCTCGACAATGCGCCGCCAGTTTAGCCAATCGAGAAATTGCTCTATCCGTTGAGCTTCGCTTCTCACTTCTGAGACCAGCATATCTTCCTCTCGCCGAGACCCTTCGCCCTAGCATTGCATCTGGCAGTGTCATTAAAAGATAACAACCCAGGCGGCCGGGACAGCACCGCCAAGCATTCGCTGTTCACTATCATCCTTCGGCCACCTACTCCCACCGCATAGCTCGCCCTCAAAAGAGCACCAAAAAGAACCTAATCGCGGTGTGGTTTGGAGCTACCGCCGAAGCCAAGTACCACACCTACCGTTCTTCGCAATATCTCCAGGTCTAATGGCCCCGACATGTGCCGCACATAGTACAAATCATACCGCAGTTTCTCGTAGATATCCTCAAAGCAATTCTCGGAACAGCGATTCACCTGCGCCCAGCCGGTTATGCCCGGCCGCACGGTTAACCGATCAAGATAGGAGGGCAGCTCTTCGGCTAGCCTGCTTACAAAATGCGGGCGCTCTGGTCGCGGACCCACCAAAGACATCTCCCCCTTCAGTACCTGGAAAAGCTGAGGCAATTCGTCTATCCTCGTCCTGCGCAGCATTCTTCCCAGCGGCGTAACGCGGGGGTCGCCCGCCACGGCCCAGACTGGCCCGGTTCTCTCTTCGGCATCAGGGACCATCGTGCGCAGCTTAGTAAGGTAGAATCTCTCGCCGTTGTGCCCCACTCGCTCCTGGCGGTAGAACACTGGCCCAGGCATGAACATTTTCACAAACACCGCACACACACCAATGACCGCCACGGCGGGAGGAACCAACAGGAGAGTAAACGCGACGTCCACTATTCGCTTCAGGTATTTATTGTATAGGCCTTGCCGGGGCCACCAATGAATGCCGATGGAGGCTTTGTCGGGCCGCTCCACTGGTCTATTGCTTGTCATTCCCTCGCATGCCGACATCGCAGCCAGGACCCGTACCTCCTTCCTGTCCTCGGCACTCTAACGCCGAACCGCCGGGTGCAAGCTGTTTGAGGCCGCTCCTTCTATGGATGGAATCGCCGCAGCGGCAGAACGCCCTCTGCTTTTGGCTCTTCTCTGGCCACTACTTCGCCCCCCGGCCAGACTTCGTGGACCTTTAGTTAAGCACCAGGAAAGTGGCCGCGACGCTGCCCAGTGCCCTCAGAACTCGCTCCAGTGTGGTATCCGTCCGAACTGTGCGTACCATATAATGCGAAGGCACGATGATCACATCGCCAGGTCTTATCTCTTTCACCCGGTCACGCCGATAAGCTGCGCTATTGGCACGCACTACTACCGCCCGCCTTACATCTGCGTCATCAGCCACGCCACCGACCATACCTATGTATTGATCAATCCCCGCCTCTTCGCGGTACGGCACCTTGCCTGGTCGGATAACCGCGCCCAATACTGCCACCGTGTTCTGCAACTCTGGCACTACAATTGTATCCCAGGACCGCAGCGGCACATTTTCCTCCACCCCATTGCTTTCCAACAACCTGCTCCCTTCGACCGGAATCCCCGTTACCCATGCTGACAGGCTAAGCCGCCGAGGCGGCACAACTATGGCCAAACCGCCATCGCCAGCCAGCACCTGCCCGACGTTCGCCGCTACTTGCTCGGTCATCACCGCATGCTCGGCTTCTGCCCCCTCCTCTACCACAGCAGCACGGACAGCTTCGCGATTGTACATAGCCACGATCTGCTCCAGATTCTGGCGCTGCCCGGTGGCCAGCGCTCGCTCGCTGGGCCGATATATTATGATGCCGTCAGGATTGGCATTATCCAGTAGCGGACCCGCTCTCTGCAGCAGATCGTATAGCGTCTCATCCTTCTTGGCGCTGCTCAGCAGAATATATGCACCGGGCTTTTCGACCTGCCCCTCCACTCTCACTACGGGCGGCTGCTCCCAGAAATCTCCCAGACCCAACAGTGCAATTTGGTCGTCGTTGCCTAGCACCACATCTGGCTCTACCCTGAATTGACTCCCTGGCCCTACGTGTAGTTTCAATTCCTGTATTCTTGCCATGCCCGTCTGCCAGCCCCGCGCATACTCGACGGTGTCGCCGGCACCTGGCGCTAACCCGCCGGCCGCGAAGATCAAGTCGCTCGCTCTCATTCCCTCGAATCGTTCGTAGTCACCCGGCTCTCGCACCAGGCCCGCGACGTGAACCATCCTCGGCTCCCCCCGAGGAATTACCTCCAGAATATCACCGGGCTCAAGCCTACGATTACTCTCCGGGGCATCCGCCAGTGCTTTTTGCAACTCTATCTTCAAGATGCTCCGGTCCCCGTCTGGCTCCAACCGCAGCAACCGGCCCTGCGCGAGGTATGCATCGTCGGTCACGCCTCCGCTTTGCACGACCAGATCCCTGACGCGCATATCCGCTACCCATTCATACTCCCCGGGATTTGCCACCGGCCCCGTGATACGCACGTATGTGATTGGCGTGACGTCCTGGCGGTAGTAGAGATAAACTGCGTCGTATGGCTTTACGACCACTGAATCTGCGCGCTTATCCAGCGCCTCTTGCACTGAAAAACTCTCGTAGTGGTGTTGCCGACGTTCGTCCAATCTCCGAATTTGCCCATAGCCCAGGTAAGCCCCCTCGTCCAGGCCGCCCGCCGCCGCAATCAGCGCCCCGATGGTCATACCTTCTTCGACCTCGTAGACGCCGGCGCGGCGTACCGCGCCGCTGATGCGCGCCGCATTTTCCGGCATCCTGTCCACCGGCGCGACCACTACAACGTCCCCTGTCTGCAACACCAAATCCCCGCCATCTGCACCCGCCTCCGCCAGCGCCACATTGATTACTACCTGCCGCTGATGATCATCAACCCGCCAAACCCTCACGTCTTTACGGGAACCTTCGGCGGCCAGGCCCCCCGCCAGCTTTATTGCCTCCCAACAGTTGACCGGCCCGGTCACTTCATACCGCCGCGGACGCCGCACCACCCCCGCCACACCGATCTCATCGCCAACCGCGCCCACGAAAACGGTATCCCCCGTCTCCAAGAGCACCTCATCCAGAGGTTCACCTGCCAGCAGATAGGGATACAGATCAATTTCAATCGGCTCTTGTTGCCTGCGTATCAAGCGAATTCTTCGCAGCGAACCAGCCGCAGTAGGGCCACCCGCCATATAGAGTGCAGTCAGCACTGTCGCAGTACCATCAAGGCCATAGCGCCCCGGATTGATTACATCTCCAGTAACATAGACCGTGACTACGCGGGTGCTGCTGATGACTACCGATGTCTGACTGGCAGTATAGAACGCACTCATTCCCTTTTCGATTGTATCCCGTACTACGCCCAGCGCTTTTCCGGCAACCGATATCTCGCCTAGTAGCGGCAGGTAAATCATGCCCTCGGATGATATGAGCGCGGTAGTATTAAGGTGTTCGATGCCCTCGCCCCACACCCGAATCGTTAGCTCGTCGCCCGGGCCGACAATATACTGCGGCGAGACCGGCATATTCAGTAGCCGCGGCTCTTCCCCTTCGGCCCGCGCAAAAAGGGCCTCCCCAAACCGCTTCAGGTTCTCCAGCCGCATCTCCTCAGGCAACTCCCAATCCTCGGCGAGCCTTTCCCACGCGCGAAACTCAACCAATTCGCCCTCAACTTCTTCCGCTACCAACCCCACCTCTACGCCTCCGTCCTCAACCGGACCCGTCGCAGCCGGGGGCGGGGCGGCTTCACCCACACCCTCCACCTGCGCGTAGACCGCAGTCACCGCCGGCTGGTATAACGCCCACCCGGCCAGCAAGGCCCAGGATAGCACTACCGCCGCTGTCCATCGTAGCCAGGGCATAGTGGTTATGGTTCCTTTCGAATAGTAATTTTCTTTATAGCAAATATTCATTCGCCTGCCGCCCTTACATTCCTTCCCTCGCCCCATCGCCCGCCTTATCCTTCGTGGCTGTTGCCAGGCCTGCTTTCGTGGTATAATTATGTACAGTATACAAACTACTGTGCTCCACAGACCTGCTGATCCATCCTACCTCTTATGACTATTCGAGAGCAAATCGAAGAACGCGAGCACGCCTACCTCAGTCCTTTTGCCACTCTGAGCGCTGAGTCGGCGGGACGCCTACGGCCCGAGCCGGCCTGTCCGGTCCGTACTATCTTCCAACGTGACCGCGACCGCATTATCCACTTGTGCCGCGCCTTCCGCCGCCTTGCCCAGAAGACCCAGGTCTTCATATCGCCCCGCGAAGACCACCTCCGCACGCG
>JAUWJN010000130.1 GCA_030607655.1 bacterium | reverse complement strand
TATTACCCCAACCTCCTGAGCCCCGACATAGCGGAGGCCGAGGCCGGCCGGCAGCATTTATTGAGTCTATTTGACCTCGCCGCGATTTTAGAGGTTGACACGATTGTCACCTTCGCCGGCCGCGACCCGGGAAAAGATATTCCTGACAACAGCCCGCTGTTCCAGGAGTACTGGACGCCGATAGCCAAGCAAGCTGAGGACCGGGGGCTGCGGATTGGGTTTGAGAACTGCCCTATGTTTCACTATTTCCCCTTCCGGGGCATCAATATCGCCTACACACCCCGCGCCTGGGAGCTAATGTTCGAGGCCGTAGACTCACCAGCTCTGGGCATAGAATACGACCCTTCGCACGTGGTCTGTCTGCTGATTGACTACCTGGCGGTTATCCGCGAGTGGGGCGAGAAGATTGTCCACGTCCACGCCAAGGATGCGGAGGTTCTATGGCATAACGTTCATCGCAATGGCATCCTTGAACCCGGCGCCGTACGCCACCGCACGCCCGGAATGGGTGTAGTCAAATGGAATGAGGTCATCTCCACGCTGATTGAGTACGGCTACGAGGGCAACCTTGACATTGAAGGCCGCCACGACCCGGTCTACCACGGCCCCCGCGAAAACGAGGGCCTGGTCATCAGCCTCCGCCATCTGAAACAGTTGATCGCCCAAGAATACGTGAAAGGCTGATAGTGCTATCCACTGGAGGAAGAACAAATGATCAATACTCAGTATGACGTCTTGGGCGTCGTGATGATGAGTATCTTTCTAATTCATTGCGCCAACGGACTTAGCGAGGCGAATGAGCGAATGGCTGGAGCGAGCTTTTACGTTTCTACAGTGGGTAATGACTCTTGGTCGGGGACGTTGGCCGAGCCTGACGCCGAGCACACTGACGGCCCATTCGCCACTCTAGAGCGCGCTCGCGATACCATCCGGGCGGTAAAACAGACTGGCCAATTGCCTGCTGGCGGCATCACGGTCGGGATGCGCGGCGGCACCTACCCGTTGGCCACGACTTTTGAGTTGACAGCAGAAGATAGCGGCACGCCCCAGGCACCTATTGTCTACCGCGCCTACCAGGATGAAGAGGTACGGCTAATGGGAGGGGTGGAGATTCCTGGGGTGGCGTTCGGACCGCTCAGCGACCCGGCTATTCTGAACCGAATTGACGAGGCCGCTCACGGTAAAGTGCTGCAGGTTGACCTGAAGGCCCAGGGGATTACCGACTACGGCGAAGTGGCAAAGCAGGGCAAGCACATGGAGCTGTTTTTCCAGGACCGACCTATGACCCTGGCGCGGTGGCCTAACGAAGGTTTCGTCAACATAGGCGAGGTTGTGGGCGACAAAGACAGCGGCCAATTCACGTATACTGGCGACCGACCGCAGCGCTGGATGCCGGAGCAGGACATCTGGCTACATGGATACTGGTACCACGACTGGAGCGACTCCTACCAACGGGTGGCAAGTATTGATACCCAGCAGCGCTTGATTAGCCTGGCTACACCGCAGCACGGCTATGGCTACCGGGCCGGCCAGAGGTTCTACGCACTCAATTTGCTGGTGGAATTGGACCAGCCCGGCGAATGGTACCTGGACCGTGACAGTGGTATTCTCTACTTTTGGCCGCCGGCCCCGCCCGATGACGGCCAGGCCGTCCTCTCGGTGCTGGAGGAGCCGATAATCAGGTTGAACGACGCATCGCATGTGATGATACGGAATCTGATTATTGAATGCACGCGGGGAATGGCGGTGACAGTTGAGGGGGGAACACACAATCTCATCGCTGGGTGCACGGTCCGCAATACCGGCGACGTTGGTGTCAATATCAGCGGTGGGACCGGGAATGGCGTGATAGCATGCGACATTTATGAAACTGGCGCGGGCGGCATCAAACTCAGCGGAGGTGACCGTCTGACGCTGACGCCCGCGGGCCACTTCGCGCGCAATAACTACATTCATCACTATAGCCGATGGCACCGCACCTATCGCCCTGGCGTTAAGATAAGCGGCGTGGGCAACCAGGTCTCGCACAACTTGATCCACGATGCTCCTCACAATGCCATTCTGCTTAGCGGCAATGAACACCTCATCGAATTCAATGAGATCCATCACGTCTGCTTAGAGTGTGGCGATGTCGGCGCTTTTTATATGGGACGCGACTGGACCGCACGCGGCACTATCATTCGCTACAACTTCTTTCACCATCTGGGCGGGTTAGGCATCGGCTCGCAGGCCGTTTACCTGGATGACTGTGCCAGTGGGATAACTGTCTTCGGGAATGTCTTTTATAAGGTGCAGCGGGCAGCCTTCATCGGCGGGGGCCGCGACAATACCGTGGAAAACAATATCTTTGTTGATTGTCACCCGGCGGTGTGGATTGATCACCGTGGCCTGGCCGGACCAAAATGGAGCTGCTTCACCACGATGAAAAAGCGCTTGGAGGCGGTTAACCATCACGAGCCGCCCTATAGCGAGCGCTATCCCAAACTTGCGGAGTTAGATAAGTATTACGAGAAAGACGGCCGCATACCGCCGGAAGGCAACGTGATCGTCCGTAATATCTGCGTTGGTGGCACCTGGCTGGACCTGCACGTCAGAGCCCCTGAGATTGTCATCTTCCAGGATAACCTCACGGAGACCGACCCGGGTTTTGTTGATCCGGACAATATGAACTTTCAGCTCAAGGACGACTCGCCCGCCTATGAGTTGGGCTTCCAACGCATCCCCATGGAGGGAATTGGCCTGTACAAAGACAGGTACCGCACTGCCCTACCCCTAGTCCGATAGCGCCGACCGCGTCGTTGGGTGTTTCTCTGAAAGGACAGACTATGGTCAGCGAAGAGTTGCCTACACTGCTGGAGACTGATGTGGTAGTGGTGGGTGGGGGACCGGCGGGGATGTGCGCGGCGATAGCTGCGGCGCGCGCCGGAGTTAAGGTCGCGATCATTGAGCAATGGCCGGTTTTGGGCGGGCAATCCACTATGGCCCGCGTGTGCATGTGGCACACGTCCGACCGGCAGCGCGAGGTCATCTTCGGCCTGACCCAGGAGCTGGTCCAGCGGCTGGAATCCTATGATGCCGTCCAGCGCGTGCCGGATTTTCCCCAATCCCACGAGACATACGTGTTCAGCCCGGAATGGATGACGCTTGTCTATGATGATATGGTCAGGGAGCTGGGCATTCGCACCTTTTGTTACACGCCCTGCGTCGCAGCCAGAACATCGGGACGAGAATTGCAGGGAATTGTCGTGGCTACCAAACGTGGCCTGCAGATTGTACGGGCGGGGCGGTTCGTGGATGCCACAGGAGATGCCGACGTGGGATTTTTTGCTGGGTGCCGGACCTTAATCGGGCGGGAGAGCGACGGCAAGGTGCAGGGAATGACACTGGTTGCCAACTTTGACAACCTGGATAAGTCACGCCGTGAGGAGATTGAAGCCGCCCACGGACCGATGCTGGAATTGATGGGCCAACTTCGCGATCGCGGCGAGCTTCCGTCTTTCGGTCCCCATTGGTTCGGCGGCAACTTTATCTACCGCTGGTCCGGCTCGCTGGCCGCGTGCACTAGCGGCGACCCGCTGGACAATGAAGACTTGACCCGTATGACGATGGAAGCCAGGGCCAAGCTACCTGAATTTCTCCGCTTCTTCCGCGAAAACTATCCGGGTTGCGAAAACTTAGAGCTGGCCTGGACCGCGGCGGCGCTTGGAGTCCGGGAGTCACGGCGGGTTCGCGGGCGGCACATTTTCGATGCCGCTGATGTATTAGAACGCCGCAGCTTTCCCGATGCAGTGGGGCATGGGTTCTGGATGATTGATATTCATGATCCGGATGGTTCGGGCTACACCACTTGGTACGACACGACGACGCACCCCGAGCCGGGCACTACTTACCAGATTCCTTACCGCATCCTGGTGGCTGATGACATGGACAACTTGCTGGTGGCTGGACGTTGTGCCTCGGCCACCCATGAAGGCAGGGCCGGACTCGGAGTGCAGTCGCACTGCCACGTCATGGGCCAGGCCGCCGGCACTGCGGCGGCCCTGAGTCTAATAGAAGGAGTTTATCCTGCTGATATTGATGTGGCGGCCTTGCAGCAGCGACTTATTGCCGACGGGGTATGGATTGATGAGCAGCGGGTTAGAGATGCCCGCCAGGCCGAGAACAATGCCGAAGCCTGACCACCAGGCCGTCCCGTCTGGCGGTCTTTGTCGTTCCCCTGCCTCCCTGTATCCCTGGTCCTTGTGCCCCGTCCCTTGACAGTCATTTGCTGCGCGGGCATAATGGTAATGAACGGCTGAACTACACTTCCTTACCCTCGTCGGTAAGGTAGGAGGCGATAATATGACTCGTTCCTTCTATCTCCGGATGTTGGTAGTTGTTGCAGTGTTGGCGCTGGTTATGACGGCAGGCGGGTGCAAAGGGAAACGGCTTATCAGCCAGGACGAGGAGATACAGATAGGCCACCAGGCTGGCGATGAGTTTGAGGCGCAGTACGGCCGGGACCACGATCTGCAAATACGGGCCCAGGTTAACAAAATTGGGGCGGACATCGCCCGAGCGGCTAAACCTCCCGATTATCCGTATGACTACCGGGTATTAGCCGACAAGCAGCCCAATGCGGTAGCCTTCCCGGGCGGGAGAATCTACATATTCCGGGGCATGGTGGATGCGGTGGATGGGAACGCTGATAAAATCGCCTGGATTTTGGCCCACGAAACCACTCATGTTGCTCGTCAGCATGCCGTACGACGCCTGGAGCGGCAGTTGGGCCAACAGATCGCTATTGAGCTGCTATTGGGTGAGAAAAAGGACATGGCTAAAATAGCCGGCGCAATCAGCGGCCTGGTGCTGATGGATTATGGCCGCGACAATGAATACGAGGCCGACCGGATGGGTATGGAGTACGCTCATCAGGCCGGCTACGATCCGACTGCGGCGGTAGCGGTTTTGAAGATGTTCCAGGAGATTCAAGGGCGTGAACCGAATGATTTTGAGATAATGTTCGCCACCCACCCGGGTAATAACGACCGCATCAATCACGCCCAGGGCTATCTGGAGCAACAGGGCTGGGCGGGCCGCTATTACTCGCCGGAGTCTGCCGACTAGAACACCTGGCGAATAAGCTGCTAATGAGCACCAAACACGGAATCCTACATCTACTTGATCCTGCTGAGGTGCGGGCTGCGGATGAAGTGACAGCGATGGCGCGTGGGCTGTCCCCGGATCACTATGAGGTCACCATCGCTGGACCCCTACCGGCTCACTTTTGCCGGCGCCTGGCGTACCACCAGGTGCGCTGGGTTAATGTGCCGCTGCCGCCTGCCGGTTCCCTAAGCGGCTGTATCCGGGCCGCGCGCCAGGTACGTCGGCTGCTGAAGAGCAAGCCGGTGGACCTAATTCACGCTCATAGCCTGTCCGCTGCTTTCACCGCGCTACTGGCGCGGCGCGGTGGCCAGGGCAAGCCGGCCGTGCTGTGGAGTTTGCACGGCGCTTGCACACCGCGTACCCAAGGGACAGTTACCTCCTGGTGGCACAGGCGGCTATTACGCTGGGTATTGGGGAATTGTACTGCTCTGGTAGTACATTCTCAGGCTGAACGGGACCTGCTCCAGGCGGTGTCTCCGCAAGCGGCGCAGACGGCCCAGGTAGTATATCCGGCAGTCAGCTCCGCCCGCCCCTGGGGTCTGTACGACGTCGGCGTCAAACGACGGCAACTGGGGCTGCATCCTGACGCTGCCATCGTCGGGGTACTGGGATTGCCGACCGCGGATGAGGTGGCAGGGGCCTTCTTACGGGCGGCGGTACGGGTCAGCACCGATCTGCCTAATGTCGAGTTCACCATCATCGGCACCGACAGGCAGGACTCAGGACTGCGGGAACTTGTTCATAATCTGGGGATTGGCGGCGCCTGCACCTTCCTGGACATTCGTAGGGATATCGGGGAGGGCGTGTTGGTCCTAAATGTGCTGGTACTACTCAGTGATGCCGGTGGCGCCCTCACATACGGCTTACAAGCTCTGGCGGCAGATATTCCGGTGATAGCGGCGGATACCGAAGCGCTGGTTGAAATCTTGGGTGACCTGCCCCAGGTTCGCGTAGTTGCGCCCCGCAATGTTGAGGCTATGACCGCCGCGATGATGGATCTATTAGAGATATTGCCGGCTGATGAGTCGCATGTCGAGGTGGTCAGCGCCAATGGGACTCGGCTGCGACCGCGAGACGTTCTGGTATCCCAACAGTCCTATGATTTGCAGGAAAAGTGGACCAATTCCGGCTCACGGGGAGGTACTCAGCCCTCGGCTGCGGAAATGCTACTGAGCCGCTACGGTATTCGGCGGTTGGTCACTGAGATGGAAAAAATATATTATCAAGCCTTGCAATGAACTTTTTTGGTAGCTAGTCCGTCTATAATACACGCAGGAATCTTGATAGCATTATGCTCAAGGCTCCTATGTGTAGATGTGTCGTAGCGAAACTATTTTGCTAGTAAAGGAGGAAATTGATTATGTCCCTAATCAGATGGCAACAGCGACAACTTCCAACTGTGTTTGATGAGATGGAGCGGATGTTCGAGCGGCTGGTTCCGCGCCACTGGTGGCCGGTGGAAGAGGAGAAGTATGCGTTTGGTCCAGCAGTCGATGTCTACGAAACCGATGACGAAGTAGTGGTGAAAGCTGAACTTCCTGGCGTTGACCGTGAGGGCATTAGCATCACTGCTCAAGAGGATAGCATAGTTATCCACGGTGAGAGCAAGCAGGAAGAGGAAGTAGACGAGGAGGGCTACTATCGCCGGGAACTACGGTTTGGCAGCTTCCGTCGCAGCGTTCCTCTGCCCACCACGGTCAACCCGGACGAGGTTTCGGCTAAGTTCGCCGACGGAGTGCTGACCGTCCGCGCACCTAAGGCACCAGCGCCGGAGGCAGGCAAGAAAGTAGAGATAGAGTAGAAGCCGCTGCAACTGAAGATAGCAAAGATCGCCGCGGCGCCCGCCCTCGGCCGGCGGCCCGCCG
>JAUWJN010000175.1 GCA_030607655.1 bacterium | reverse complement strand
TGGCTGGCTCCAGGTGAAGAGCACCATTGATGCAAACGCCGACCAGGGTGAGCAAGCCAAGGGCCCCAGACTTCCGCAGCACCACTGGGTCGGTCATCGCCCGGCTCGCAGCGAATGCCATGACCGCGGCGCGCTGCTCGTCGGTTACCGTGATCCGCCAACGGCAAACCACCCAGGTCCCCCCCAGTAAGGCCCCCAACACGATTCCGCAAATGGGGGTGGTAACCTTCAGGAAGTCCACGAACGTTAAGCCGGTATGCGAGGCTATCATTATGTTAGGTGGATCCCCGATAAGGGTAGCCGTGCCTCCGGTGTGGGCCGCGAATACCACAAAGATCAGGAAGGGCACGGGATCAGTTTTGAGGGTCTCGCAGATCAGAATAGTGATCGGTACTATCAACACCACGGTAGTGACATTATCCAGTGCCCCGGACAATACGGCCGTGCCTATGGATAGCAAGGCAATGACCCCGAAGGGCTTACCGCGCGCTAACTTGGCCGCCTTGATCGCCACCCACTGAAAGGCGCCGGTGCGGCCTATGGTGCTGGCAATGGTCATCATTGCAATGAGCAGGAAGATGGTGTTCCAGTCAATGCCCAGCGTATCCGGGCGTCCCGCCACATCGTGGACTCCGTGGAAGGCGGCGTGTTGGTCAACGACCTTGACTATCAACATCGCCACGGCACCGAGCAGGACTGCCTTGGTCTTATGAACCCGCTCACTGACAATCAGTGCGTAAGTCAGGACAAATATTATTGTCGCAATGTATCCAGCGGTCGTCATCGCTGCTCATCCCCTAGGCGGGGGTGAACTATGGCCTCTACCAAATCAGACCGGCTGACTATGCCGACTAGCTTGCCCGCCCGTACCACGGGGGTACTGTCAATGTCATATTCCAGTATCTTGCGAGTGACTTCGGCCACAACTGGCAGAACTCCGTAGCGATGTTGCATCATCAGGTGTGTAACCCTCTCCACCGTATCTTCGAGGTGAACGGCAATAACATCCGTACTCATAATATCTCGCGCTACCATAACTGCTCCTCATTCTCTGCTTGTGGGTGGGCCGGGCTCGCTTCGCTCGAGCCGGCCCCTCCGAACCGCAGTCGCGACAAGAATGTCGCTCCTACCCAAATTAAGCTAAGTTCATTACTGGTATGCTGATATGACTACCCATAGAAAGTTATTATAGCAAAAGCCAGCGACCGAAGCAATGAAAGGGGGGAGGTGGACTTGATACACGCTATCCTGGCCTTTACTTTGCCGGGGTGTTCTGGTATTATAGTACAAAGAGAGATAGAAATCAATGGCACTTCTCCCAGTATGAGAAACTCACCCAAACTCCTAAGAACACTCTGTATTGCCCTGTTAGCGGTCGCGCTGGTAAGTGGCCTGTGCGCTTCGTCCTGGGCATCAGAGAAGATTATTGCTGACATTGTCGCCCGTTGCCCCTCTCAGCCGCGCAGCTACTCCCAGGTAACCGATTACTTAGGCCAGCTAGCTGCAAGCAGCAACCGGGTGCAGTTGGCGGCGATCGGGTATTCTCACCAGGGCCGGCCCCTGTGGCTGGTAACCGTGACTGACCCTAACAGTCCTGCGGCCGGGAAAATGCGCCTGTTCATTATCGCCCGACAGCACGGCAATGAGCCGGCGGGAACTACGGCGGCCCTGGCGCTGGTGGAACATTTTGCCCAGGCCCCCTCAACCTTGGAGCAAGCCGTCCTCAAGCGCCTGGAGATTATCGCCGTGCCAGTAGCCAATCCCGATGGGGCGGTGGCTAACCAGCGCCGCAATGCGGCTGGGGTGGACTTAAACCGGGACTGGGCTGAGGCCAGCCAGCCGGAGACTCAGGCCCTGCAAGCTGCGGTGCACACTTACCGGCCTCATGCCATTATGGACCTCCATGAGCTGCCGGCCCGCACTAGCCGAGACAGTTACCGGGAGAATTTCATAGAGACTATCGGGGCTAGTGCGGGGCTGCCACCGAGTCTATATACCCTCACCACTGCCATCAGCAGGAATATCTCAGCGTGGATGAGTAAGTATGGCTATGGCTTGAACGTTTTCTACGACGATCCGGGCGACTCCCTGCAGCTATGCCACCGTTATTGGGGGCTATACCAGGGTTTCCCCACTTTCCTCTGTGAGGCCAAGCAGGGGCCAGGGCGCCCGCTGGCGTATCGGGCTGGTTTTCACATCCTGGCTACTGTAGTGGTGGCCAATTACCTGATGAACGGCCCGGTCGTGCCCACCTTGCCCCAAGTCGCGCAACAGACGGTCCAACAACCCTTGTCCCCTTCACAGCCTGCTTCACCCAGTCCGCCCCAAGCTGCACCTACAACTATGACCATGCAGATGGCACCGACCGTTGACGAGCAGGGCAATGCGCTAGTACAGATTATGACGCAGGTTGAGGGCGGCTCGGCTTTTGCCTTTGTGACCATTGAAGTTAGCGGAGTGACGAAAGCCCTTAGCAATCAGCGACAATACCGATATTTGCTGGACCCCAGCGGCCTGGAGCCGGGCGAGTGGCCCATCATTGCTCGGGCTTACAGCGCTTCGGAGCAAGTATTGGCCTCCCAGCAACTAGCTCTCACCGTACCGGCCTCAGGTCGGGGACTGGGCCAGTGAATGATAATAGTTCACAATCTCCGGCCCCCGAGCGCCTCAGTTGGCTGCGCCGATGGGGCCTGACAGTAGCGTGGATGCTGGCCATATTCATAGCTACCTCCATTCCCAATAACGGGAGCGGCCCAGAGAAGGGCATAGACAAGATATACCACTTGCTTGCTTATGTAGTACTGGCAGTTCTAGCGCACCGCTCCTGGAGCCTGAGTAGGTTGGCACCGCAAACCAAGTTAGGGTTGGCCGGGCCGCTGGCAACTGCCGGCGGCTGGGCTTTATTTGATGAGCTACACCAGCTAGCTATTCCGACTCGCGACTTTGACCTGCTAGATTTAGCCGCCGATGCTGCGGGGATAATGGTAGGACTTTTCTTAGCCAGTTGTTGGCAGCATCGCCGGCGAAACCAAGCCGGTCGTCCTTAGACAGCAGCAGCGCTGCAAAACTGATCACAGGAGGTAGTACGTAATGGCTAAGGTCCACGAAATTGACGCCACCGAATTTGACACCGAGGTGCTTGCATCTGACCTGCCGTACCTCGTTGACTTGTGGGCACCCTGGTGCGGCCCATGTGTCATGGTCGCCCCGATAGTAGAGAAAATAGCGGAGAGATATACCGGCAAGATCAAAGTTGGTAAACTTAACGTTGACGAAGCCCCGCAGATAGCTATGAAGTATGGCGTCCGCGCTATTCCCACCTTTCTTATCTTCAAAGATGGCGAGGTAGCCGAGCGGGGAATAGGTCTTCAGCCTGAGGAGGAATTAGCCACTGTCGTAGACCGGGTGCTGTAAGCTATCTTTGTCATTTAGGATGGGGAGCAGAAAAATGGCGGGCCCAATAGGCTACGGAGCTAACTTTATATTGGCCGAAAGGATATCTGCCGGTTAGGACAACTCAGATATGCGACTGAATGCCACATGGTTCAACGAAGCGAAATTTGGTATGTTTATCCACTGGGGCGTCTACTCTGTGCCCGGGCACGGCGAATGGATGCTGTATGATGAGAAGATTCCTGTTGACGAATACCGGCGGTACGCCGACCACTTTGCCCCCCACGACTGGGACCCGCGAGACTGGGCAAATCTTGCCCGCGACGCCGGCATGCGCTATATGGTACTGACGGCGCGCCACTGCGACGGCTACTGTCTGTATGACAGCGTACTGTCGGACTTCACCGCGCCGAAAACTGCGGCGAAGCGCGACCTGGTGGCGGACTATCTGGAGGCCTGCCGGGCTGCCGGCCTGCGGGCTGGACTGTACTATTCGCTTGCCGATTGGCACCATCCTGACTACCAGGCAGGGCCGGAATCCGGCGAGTGGGCCCAGTTCATTGAATATGTCCACGGCCAAATCCGGGAGCTGTGCACCAATTATGGGCAGCTTGATGTGCTGTGGTTTGACGCCGGCAGCTCGGGCTGTGTACACTGTTGGCGCGGTGAGAAGTTACTGGCAATGATTCGGGAATTGCAGCCGCAGTGCCTGGTCAACAATCGCGGCCTACTGCCTGCCGACTTTGACACGCCGGAGCAGAAGATTGAGCCTTCAGAGGAAGGTCGGCTGTGGGAGACCTGTCTCCCTATCGGGCACCGCTGGGGCTTTTACCGCAACGAGCAATACTACAAGCCAACCACCCGGCTACTGCTGGACCTGGTCCAGATTACTAACGGAGGCGGCAATTTTCTGCTTAACGTCTCGCCGATGGCTGACGGCCGCATTCCTGAGCCACAACAGCAGATTCTGCGGGAGATAGGCCAATGGCTGCAGCACCACGGCGAGGCCATCTACGGCGCGCAGCGGTGTAAGTTTGGCACCCACGGCACCTTCACCGTCGGCGGAACCACGGCAAAGGATACCACCCTCTACATTCACCTGATGCTCTGGCCAGGGCCAGGTTGGGCGCTCACCAAGCTGGGTAACACAGTGCAAAGTGCCCGGTTACTGACGACCGGTGAGGAGGTCGAGTTTGACCAAGAGGGCGACCGAATTGTATTCCCCACGCTTCCCGAGGAGCCTCCCGACCCGCACATCTCGGTCATTGCGCTGGAACTGGACGGGACACCCCACGGGGCCGAGTAGTCTTCGCTATTGAGATGGGTTCTGCGAAACGCTATGTTCGTCGCGACGGCAAATGTCAGCCAAAATGACATCACGTGAACGGGTTAAAGCTGCGCTTAACCACACCGAGCCAGATCGAACCCCCATGTTTGAATATATATTGGACTCTCCGCTAGCCGATATTCTACTTGGCCGGAACTACGCTGGCACGTATGGTAATTAGCGTGGTCAACACGGCACACATTCTCACGGCGACCAATGCTATTACCAGTTCTGTCGCCGTGGAGAATTACCTTGCGGTGGTTGCGGCTTATAGAGATAGGTTTGGTCTGCCGGCACTGGCGCTGGGTAAGCGTCCGTAGATGCGCCGTACCAGTCTTACCAGATATCAGCCTCTTCTTAACTTTCCCCTGCCAGGTTCTGGTGAGCCCAATTCAATGCCCCGCCAGCCAGGATGATTTCCACCTGATGCGGGCTGAGTTGAGGCATAGCCGTGAACTCATAGCTCTGCGTCACATTGTGAACTACTACGGGCTGGCTTTGGGCAAGGCTTTTTCGTATCCCCTCAATCTTTAGCTTATCGTCCTGCTGACAGCGATTGTAGTCGGCGTCGCTCACTGTTAGCGGCAGGATACCAAAGTTAACTAGATTGGCCTGGTGGATGCGGGCGAAGGAGATGGCCAGGACTGCCTTTACTCCCAGGTAGCTGGGCGCCAAGGCAGCATGCTCGCGGCTGGAACCCTGTCCATAGTTATGGCCGCCCATAATTACCCCGCCGCCTTGGGCCTGTGCCCGGTCGGCAAAGGTAGAGTCCACCGCCGCAAAGACGTGCTGACTAATAGCGGGAATGTTGCTGCGCAGCGGTAGCAGCTTGGCCCCCGCCGGCATTATGTGGTCAGTGGTTATATTGTCTCCCACCTTCAGCAGGACTTCGGTCTCCAGGTCGTCCTCCAGAGGCTGTTGAGTGGGCACCGGCTTAATGTTGGGGCCATAGTACACCTTTACATCGGTAGGCTCCTCCGCAGGTGGGATTATCATACTGTCGTCTACTTCGAAGCTCTCTGGCAACTGAACCTGAGGAGGCTCGCCCAGTGACCTCGGATCAGTTATCTCTCCCGTAAGCGCGGCGGCTGTACATACTAGCGGGCTGGCTAGATACACCTGCGCGGAAGCGGTGCCACTGCGGCCGGGGACGTGCCGGTACATGCCGCGCCGCGACACCGCCCTGGGCTGCGGGGCGTGGCCCATACCGAGGCCCGGCCCACAAGCCGTCTCCAACAAACGGACTCCCGCGGCTAGCAAATCGGCCAGAGCGCCACTGCGGGCCAGCATTT
>JAUWJN010000244.1 GCA_030607655.1 bacterium | reverse complement strand
GGCTTTCTGGCCAATCTGTCTTTTGCCACTACTCTGGCCAACAAGGGTAGCGACGTCAGCTATAGTAATCCCAGCCTCCAGTACGCGCTTTTCTACCGCCAGTTCTCCGACTATCTGAACGGCTCCTATGTAGATGCCTATTTGGCGGAAGAGGTACTCACGGTGTTGGCCGCCCCGGACTCGCTGCGCACCGTGGTCAACCGACGGGTCTTACAAAGCGGCCCGGAAGAGCTTATCGTCCATATCCTTAACATCAACCCCGAAGTTCCTGCGCTCCCAGACATTCCCGTAGAGGTGGACATTTCCGAGCTGCCGGTAAAGCAGTCTCCTACGGTTACCTTAGCCACACCGGAGTCCGGCAGTCAGGTGCTGGAGTCTACGGTTAAGGATGGGGTGATTTCTTTCCAGGTGCCGGAGGTAAATATCTGGGGCCTAGTCATCATCGGCGAGACTGTGTTCCCTGCCGTGTCGCTGGAGCTTATCTCGCGCGGCGGCGCGGCAATCAGCCAGCCGCTGGATGACAAGTTCGTGCCCGGCGAAGAGCTAATAGTTGCGGCTCGCGTGGAGGAGCTGGGGCCGACGGAGTACTCATTAGACCTCCATGTTCCTGAGGGCTGGAAGCACCAGTTGATCAGCCAGGATGAGGCAAGGGTTTACACTTTCCAGGTACTGCCGTTGTTCGCGAAGAAGGACGCCGGATATGTAATTACCCCGGTGATTAGCAAAGACGGGCAAGCTATGCCCTCTTGGCCCTTGCGATTACAGGCCCGGGACAAGATTGATTTCCGCCTTGTTCCTCCGATAGCGGAGGCGCCGGGCGTAAAACGCGACTATGAGTTGGAGGTAAAGAACAATAGCAGTGCCGGGGTGGTGAAGTTCTGTCTACAACCGCCGGCCGGATGGCTAGTGGACAACACGGAGTTCGAATTGGATCTGCAGGCCGGGGAAGCCAGGAAAGTAAGTCTATCTATGACCCCGCCTGATTGCGGCGTGAAATTCTGGGACCAGTTGGATGTGGACTTACCGGTGCAGTGGAGCTTCCAGGAGATAACGGGCACCCAGGTCTTGCAAATCCGGGTATTCCCGGCGATGTTTTCAATCTACGCTGAAGGCGTGGCGAAGGATATTATGCAGGGCTATCCCAACCTGTATTACAAGGACAGCTTGGAAGAGGCCAAGGCCGCGTTACAAAATGGCGAATATGTGACCTTGTGGCTGGTCAACCAGGACCCGGATGAATATGGCCCAGTGGTAGATGAGTTTATAGAGATGGGGGGCGGAGTAGTGTGGATGGGCGAGCCGTTCCCGGGCGAGAACTGCCCGGTAACTCTGGTGGAAAAAGACGTCAGGGCCAAGATGTTAAACTATCGCGTAGGTGAGCAAGTCCGGGTAACTTTTGACGAGGATGTGGTGGATGGAGAATCCTCACAGACCATCTTGGAGCTGAAAGATATAAAGGGCAATTACCAATCCGCCGATGGCTACCTGGCCCACCTGGTGGAGGTGAAGGATTGGGGAAGGGTCCTGGCTACCTGGGGAGCGCATGTGTTGTACGCGCGGCGCACGCCCGAAGTTCTGTCGCCGCCGCAGATGGAAGGTGCGCCCGCCGTCGTTGTGTCTGCCGATCCCGAAAAGCGGATAGTCTACCTCGGTTGCGACATGGAAGCAACTTCGGAGGATTCGTACCACTTTGAAGAAAGACTACATCGGCAGAAACAGTGGTATCAGACCTACATTTTCTATTGCCTGCTCAACTGGACGGCCGTCAAACACTAATCCTGTCTAGCATAGAGAACTGTAAAGCGAAATCACCAGGAGGGCACTATGGCTAAGGAAACCAGCCCCAATGTTATCATTGTTATGACCGATACGCTCCGGACCGCCTTCCTGGGCTGCTACGGCAACCCGACGATCCGCACCCCGAATATAGATAAGTTTGCCCGTGAGTCGGTGCGTTTCACTCGGGCCTATCCAGAGTCCTTGCCCACGATACCGGTGCGCCGAGCGATACATACTGGCCGCCGCGCCTATCCGTTCTACAATTACCAACCGGTGCCCTGGGATATCGTATATCTACCTGGCTGGCAAGGGATGGATAGCAACGAAGACTGCCTGGCTGAGAATCTGGTCGCCGCTGGATACCATACTGGATTGGGCACCGACACGCTCCCTTACTTCGCCCCCGGGTTCAATTTCCAGCGTGGCTTCTGGCAGTGGGAATACATCCGCGGCATGCAGCAGGATAGATGGCGCTCTGTCCACGCAGTTACGCAGCAACAATTGTCAAAATATACTGACCCGGTGCAGATGCAAGCCGGCCGCGGGGCCTATGACGTCTCGCATTACCACGCTGCAAACATCGCCGGCCGTCGGCACGAACAAGACACCTTTACCGCCCGCACCTTCCAGTGGGGGATGGATTTTTTGGAAGACAATGCTGGTGCCCAGCCATTTTACCTGTTCGTGGATTCCTTCGCGCCGCACGAGCCCTGGGAAGCTCCGCGGATATATTATGAGATGTATGCCGACCCCAACTACCAGGGCCGCACGATCATACACACGAAGTACACAACCAAATCAGCGCAGGGCCTGTCGGATGATGAACTCGCCAACATTGTGGCCCACTACAGCGGGCTGGTGAGCCTGGTAGATACCTGGTTCGGGATGCTGATGGACAAGCTACAGCGCCTGGGATTGGCCGATAACACGGTAGTTTTCTTCACCAGTGACCACGGGACTAATTTCGCCGACAACCCCTTTGAGATCGTGGGCAAGCCGGACCATTCCCTGTGGCCGGGAGTAATGCACCTGCCTTTGCTGGTGCGTATGCCAGGGGGAGTGGGCGCGGGGCAGGTGGTGGATGAGCTGGTTTATAACCTGGATATGTCGGCGATGGTCTACGAGCTGGCTGGCGTTGCGGAGCATCAGCCCATTGACGGCCGCAGCCTGCTGCCGTTGATAACCGGCGAAGGCAAATGGCAACCGCGAGAATATATCACTTGCCGCTACAATGATTCGTTGTGCTACATAGATGATGACCACTGGCTACGCACTAATGTTAAGAAGGAGCTGTGCGAAGCCTTTGCTGTACAGCAAGACCCGGGCTGCCAGCATAACATCGCCGACTCCCTGGAGCCGGCCATATTTGAGGAGGCCTGGGAGAAGATAATGGCTGACGCCGGTGGGGAGATGCCGGTTTATGTGGATGGCCGCCGGACCGACGCGATTGGGCAAAAGTAGCCTTGGTCTCTTGCTCCCGGGAGCCGCTGGTCAGTCTAAGAACCGCACATTCCACTGGCGCGGGCTAGGCACGTAGGGTTTAGGGTGCTGCGCCTGCTGGGCGTTCTGGGTGTAGATGTAAATGGCATCCTGGTCAGGGGCGTAGAGCAGGACCTCCTCCCGCTCGTCGCCACACACATCCACCGGGATGCAGTGGTAGAAGGTCATCTGCCCCGGATTCATCGGGGGCAACTGGGGAAACGTCACGGCCCTGTTGCCCCCGCCATCCCACCTCGCCGCCGGGCTGTACAGTAGATCCTGGCCCTCCGGGTCGTTCCAGTGGATTGTTTGCATCCCCGTATTATTGGGGCAGTCGTCAACTTCGAAGTTTACCAGTATGCTGCCATCCTGCCCGACGATCCGGATTGGCGGGTAGTGCCCATCATAGCGCTGGGCAAGCTGCGGGCCGGGCTGATCCGGGCGGTAATTGCCGATGCGGACCTCCTGACCATGGCACAGCTCTCCCCTGATAAACCAGTTACCGTCGCGGTCACGTACTGCTGCCCGATTGGAATTAACCGC
>JAUWJN010000013.1 GCA_030607655.1 bacterium | reverse complement strand
CAGTGATGACCAGGGTCGCATACGCACCGGCCCACTGCCATCCGGAGTACCGCTGACGATCCGATCCACCCTAAACATCGAGCCTTTCGTCGTGGATGACGCGTGGCGGGAGGTGGGGGAGATTACTCTGAGCCCGGGCGAGGAGTACCAATTGCCGCCCCTGGAGCTTAATTTGCAGGGGCGGAGTGTGCGGGGATGGGTCGGGGACCAGCGGCAGCAACCAGTGGCGGGCGCGATCGTGTTGGCTGCCGGCGAGCGGCAATACGCCGCGTTTCAAGAGCCAGTTTACGCAGATGAGCAGGGATATTTCGAACTTAGCGGCTTGCCAATGCGTGGCAACGTCACGATCGTGGCCACTCATCCCACGAAATCGCTGTTCGCAACTGAACAGCTTGACCCGGACTGGGGCTTTGAACCGGGCCTTATCCTGCGGCCCGCCGGCAGTGTCGTGGGCCGGGTGCTGGATCGGCAGGGAAAACCCGTGTACGATGCTACAGTAACCGTGCAGAGCAGCGTAATGAGCTACGAGATGTCAGAGGAGTTGCGCCGCCAGCTACACACCGCGGGCTTCACGACGGAGACTTATACTGACCACGATGGCAAATGGCGTACCGACGGCCTTATCCCCGGCATTGAGTACTCGGTCTCCGTGCGCCCGCGTGACCCCAGTGCTGGTAGCGCCTCCGGCCGGTTCACGGCCAAAGCCAGTCAGACTGAGGACCTGGGCGAGATGGTACTGGGAGCACAGGGACGTGGTGTTGGGGGGCCGGGGCCACCTCTGTAAGCATGCGGGTCAACTTTCGCTACTTAGCCGGCCCAGAAAGCCCCACAGATAGGCTTGCTCAGCCTGCACGTGGACGAGTTGGCCGATGAGGCTGTCCTCGCCGGGGAATATCATTAGCTTATTAGTGCGCGTGCGTCCCCGCAGCTTACCAGGGGACTTAGGGTCGGGTCCTTCCACCAGCACCTCGAATGTCCGGCCGACCTGCTGACGGTTGATATCCCGCGCTATTTCATTTTGTCGGGCTACCAGCTCTTCCAGCCGCCGCTGCTTGACTTTCTCTGGGACCTTATCCGGCATCCCGGCGGCTCTGGTCCCTGGCCGATCGTTATACTTGAACATAAACGCCTGGTCGAAGCGAATCTCTTCAAACGCGCGCAGCGTATTGCCGAACTGCTCCTCGGTTTCACCGGGGAAGCCCACCATCACGTCGGTGGTGACGGCGACATCCGGTATCCGCTCACGCGCCGCATCAACGAGGCTGCGGTAATGAGCATAGGTATAGCCGCGGCCCATACGAGCCAGTATCTCATCGTCGCCGGACTGAATCGGCAAATGCAGGTGTTCACAGGCCAACGGCAAATCGCGCATTGCATCTAGCAGTTTCAGGGTCAAGTCCTGGGGATGGGAGGTGGTAAACCGTATCCGCGCCAGGTTCGGTATCTGGTCCACTTCGGCCAGCAGATCAGCGAAATCAATGCCCGCGGTCAGGTCGTGGCCGTAGCTATTGACGTTCTGGCCCAGTAGCGTTACCTCTTTGTACCCGGCTGCTATCAGGCTTTGCACTTCCGCGACGACATCGGTTACCTGGCGGCTTTGCTCGCGGCCCCGGGCATACGGTACCACGCAGTAGGCGCAGAAGTTATTACACCCGTAGGTAACGTTCACGAACGCCGAAATCCGGCGCTCGCGGCAGGCCGGCAGCCCCTCGGGGATTGTTTCCTCGTCGTCGGTTATCACTATCGGCTTACCGCTATTGTCTGACTGCTGGCGCTGGGCAACCGCTGCGCCAAATCCCGCATAATTACGCGGGCCGACAATGATATCCACGAACGGGGCGCGCCGGCAAATCTCGTCAGCGGCGACCTGGGCTAGGCAGCCGCAGACAGCGATGATCATCTGCGGGCGGCGCTGTTTTAGCCGTCGCAGCTCCCCCAGCTTGGAAAACAGCTTATGATGGGGCTTAGCTCGCACGGTGCATGTATTAAAGACAATAACATCAGCGTTTTGCACATTGTCGGCAGGGTCATAGCCCAACTGCTGCAGGATTCCGGCGAGGGTCTCTGAGTCCCGCTCATTCATCTGGCAGCCCATTGTATCCAGATAATACAGATTTGCCATATCGGGATAATCAGTATATCACTAAGCCACCGTGTAAACAACTAGGGGTAGCTATGAACCAGAGCAATGAGCCCAAGGGCGAGGTGTAATATATTTATTGCCTCACCCCTAGCCCCTATCCTTGCAGGAGAGGGGAAGAGACCCAGGGAGCAGAGAGTTCGCAGTGGTCGTTTGGAGGGGCCGGTTGAACGCAGTGAACCCGGCCCACTGCGGAAAGCTCTTAGGAACGACAAGGCCCCGGGAGACGTTGTGTGCCGTTGCTCTCGCTTCCTGCCTCCCGCCTCTGCCATGAGGAGGGGCCAGGGGTGGGGCTGCCGTTTCCGGTTCACTGCCCACTGTCCACTATTCTATACAATGAACCAACAGCCCATCCACACCGTCTAATTAAGTAAATTTACACTAAAGTTATAAAGAATATTGACAATAATACACTAAAGTAGTATAATAATCAGTATGCAAGTAAGTGGTCCGCGAGTTAGACACTAGCTAACTCCGGACTGGATTTTTGCACATAGACTAACAAGGTGGTGAATTTACAGTGGCAAAGGCAATAGGCATTGACCTAGGAACAACCAATTCGTGTGTAGCAGTGATGGAGGCCGGTGAGCCCAAGGTGATCATCAACCCCGAGGGCGGCCGAGTTACACCATCAGTGGTGGCGATATCCAACACTGGCGAACGCCTGGTGGGTCAGCCCGCCAAGCGGCAGATGGTGCTTAACCCAGAGCGCACTGTGGCTTCTATCAAGCGGGAGATGGGTACACGCAACACCCATACTATTGACGGCAAAGATTATACCCCCGAGCAGATCTCCGCGATGGTTCTGCAGAAGATGAAGCGAGACGCCGAGGCGTACCTGGGTGGGGAGGTCACCGAGGCGGTCGTCACGGTGCCGGCGTACTTTGATGACAATCAGCGCACCGCTACTAAGCAGGCGGGGGAAATCGCCGGCCTTAACGTGCTGCGTATCATCAACGAGCCGACGGCGGCGGCTTTGGCTTATGGCCAAGGCCAGCAAAAGAAGGAAGGGACCATCCTGGTCTATGACCTGGGTGGCGGCACTTTTGACGTGTCAGTCCTGGATGTGGAGATCGGTGCAGCGGATGAAGAGCGCGACGCCTATCACGTGCTTAGCACTTCCGGCGACACCCATCTGGGTGGCGACGACTTCGACCAGCGCCTGATTGACTACATCGCTGACGAGTTCAAGAAGGACACGGGCATTGACGTGCGCAAGGACCGCCAGGCTCTCCAACGCCTCAAGGAGGCCGCCGAGAAGGCCAAGTGTGAGCTGTCAACTACGGTGCAGACCACGGTGAGTTTGCCGTTCATTACTTCGGTGGAGGGCGAAGGGCCCAAGCACCTGGAGATGACTATCACCCGGGCCAAGCTGGAGGAGCTGATTGACGACCTCATTAAGAAGACCGAGGTAGCGGTCAGGGACGCTATGAAAGAAGCTGGGGTTAGCAAGGGTGAGCTGGACGAGGTGATTCTGGTGGGCGGCTCCACGCGCATGCCGGCCGTCCAGGAACTGGTCAAAGAACTCACCGGCACCGAGCCGCGCAAAGACACTAACCCTGACGAAGTGGTAGCCTGCGGTGCGGCCATTCAGGCGGCAGCGATCAAGGGCGAGACCCAGGACATAGTCCTGATGGACGTCACCCCGCTGAGCCTGGGGGTGGAGACGCTGGGGGATGTTGGCGATGTGGTCATACCGCGCAACACCAATATCCCCACGCAGGAGTCGCGGATATACTCCACGGCCAGCGATATGCAGACGACCGTGGAGATAAACGTGCTCCAGGGCGAGCGGTCCCGGGCCTCTCAGACCAAATCCCTGGGCAAGTTCCACCTCGCGGGCATTCCACCGGCCCCGCGCGGTATACCGCAGATCGAGGTCAGTTTTGACATTGACGCTAATGGTATCTTGCACGTCACCGCTCAGGATAAGGCTACCGGCAAGGAGCAGGATATCACCATTACCGGCTCGGGCCAGTTGTCCGACGACGACGTGCAGCGTATGGTTGACGATTCCCAGCAGCACGAAGAGGAAGACAAAAAGTTCCGGGAGCTGGCCGAAACCCGCAATCAGGGCGACCAACTCGCCTATCAACTGGAAAAGACCCTTAATGAGCTGGGTGATAAGGTCCCGGAGAGTGAAGCTTCCTCTATAAAGCAGAAGATAGAGAATCTGCGTGAGGTGGCCAAGGGCGACGACGCGGCGGCCATCCGCAGCGCCATAGACGAAGTCAACCAGGAGTTCTCCGCGGTCTCTGAGCGCATCTACCAGCAGGCTGGCGCCGAGGCCGCTGCTGCCGCCGACGAGGTCGTTGACGCAGAATTTGAAGCCGAGGGCACCACGGGCGACCCGGCGGGTGAGTCCGCCGCAACCGACGAAGACGTCATTGACGCCGAATTCGAAGCCGAGGATAAAGACTAACTAGCGGCAACTGAGGGGTCAGGTTTCCCTGGCCCCTCCAGAGTAACGGTAGGTAGCACGAATAAGTGGAGGTGCATAGGACTATGAAGCAGACTTTCCCTGGTTACTATCGTCCTACCGAGGATGAGTTTCAAAATCTGTGGGGTAATTGCCTATTCGTTTTGGACGCCAATGTCCTTCTGAACCTGTATTGCTACTCCGAGAGTGGACGGAAAGATCTGATTGAAGAGATATTCAAACCAATATCGGATCGGTTGTGGGTACCACATCAGGTTGCTTTGGAGTATCACAGCAATCGCCGTACAAAGATTATGGAGCAAGCAAATAAATACAAGAACATCCAGCCACAGCTTCGTAGAACCCAGCAGGATCTTGACCAACTACGCACCCACAAGGAACACCCATTTGTCAACGTGGAGCTAATCGATAAGATAAAGGATCCCCTCGCCGAAATTCTACAAGAACTCGAGAAGCGCAAGCAGGAACAAGTAGAGTTGCTTGACGCTGACCATATCTTACATAGTGTCACGGAGTTACTTGAGGGTCGAATCGGTTGCCCGTATGGCGAAGAGAAAATGCAGGAAATCTACAAGCAATGGAAGACAAGATACGAGAACCGTATCCCTCCTGGATATAGAGATGGGGCACAGAAGTGCGGCGATCTCATCTTGTGGCTTCAGACTATTGATAAAGCCAAGGAAGAGAACAAACCGATCATTTTCGTCACTGACGAGGCGAAAGGTGACTGGTGGGAGAGAGAAGATGACAAGATTATTGGCCCTCGGCCCGAACTGATTAATGAGATGAAATATCGGGCAGGTGTCTCATTCTACATGTACTCGGCAGATGAATTCCTGGAACGTGTACCAGAGTATATGGGTCTGCAGGTCAAACCGGAGACGATTGACGAAGTGCGAAGCGTCAGAGAGATTGACGAGGCCCTGGCGAACCTCCGGTTTTTGCCTCAGATGTTGGCGGCCATGACACGAGTACCTGAGTTTCGACTTCCGCCTCAGATGTTGGAGGCCATGACACGAGTACCTGAGCTTCCGCCTGAGATGTTCGAAGCCATGACACGAGCAGCGCAGTTCCAGCCTCCGCCTGAGATGTTGAAGGCCATGAGACAAGCAGCGGAGTTTCGGCCTCCACCCGAGATGTTGAAGGCCATGAGACAAGCAGCGCAGTTCCAGCCTCCGCCTGAGGCGTTGAAAGCCATGAGGCAAGTGGCGCAGTATCAGGAGCTGGTCAGGCAAGCGGCGTGGGCTTTGGGAGGCATGGGTCGAATCTCTCGTGAAACTTTGGAAGGCTCTTCAGTTGATGAGAGTGTTGAGCCGGACTCTGAAGATGAACAAGAAGGAGAAGCAATGGACGCAATCCCTCCAGAAAGCGCAGGAAGCACTTCACCTGATGAGAGCGCAGAGCCGAATTCCGAAGATGAACAAGAAGCAGAGGGAACTGACGATAAACCTGAGGCGGAAGACGAGTGATTAAGGCTCAAGGCTCAAACTGCGAGAATGTTAACGATTAGGCTTAGCACAGCCAACGAAAAGTTGACCAAATGAGAGCCAACGCAGACTTCTACGAGGTACTCGGCGTAGACCGCAAGGCCTCGCAAAAAGAGATAAGAAAAGCCTACCCGAAGCTAGCCCGCAAGTATCATCCCGACGTCAACCCGGGTGATGCCGCGGGCGAGCAGCAGTATAAGGAAATCAGCCAGGCCTACGAAGTGCTCTCCGATCCGCAGAAGCGCCGCAAGTACGACCAGTTCGGCCACGCCTACCAGCAGGCCCAGGCCACTGGGCAGTGGGAGGCTGGGGATTTTGGCGACTTCGTATTTGACCACTTCGGAGCGGGCAGCTTTGCGGACATATTTGGCGATATCTTTGGCGATGTGGGGGTAGCCACCGGCCGGCGGCGCACGCGCGTTGCCCAGGCCCCGCAACAGGGTCAGGACATACGCCATGCCTTGCCCGTTACGTTTGCTGAGGCAATTAAGGGGGCGCACAAGGCCCTGACGATTAGCATTGCTGACCGCTGCCCGGCTTGCGACGGCCTGGGTGGGCAGACCAAGACTTGTCCCGCCTGCGGCGGAAGCGGCATCAGCAGCCGGGGGGGGATATTGGGCATGCGGGCCGCCTGTCCGCAGTGTCAGGGTTCGGGCGAGATAATCACCGAGCGCTGTGCGGAGTGCCGCGGCGGGGGCGAGGTAACTCGCACACGCCAGATTGATGTGACTATTCCCGCGGGCGTGAAGACCGGCAGCAAGCTGCGGCTGGCGGGTGAAGGTGGACGGGGCTTCCAGAGTGGGCCGGCCGGTGACCTCATCCTGGAGGTACAGGTCCAGAAGGATAACTTCTTCCAGCGCGACGGGGACGATATTACCATTGAGGTGCCTATAACCTTCATTGAGGCGGTTCAGGGCGCTACCATTAGCGTTCCTACCACCGACGGGCGGGTCAGTCTGAAGATACCGCCCGGCACCAAGAGCGGGCAACGCTTCCGCCTCAAGGGCCAGGGAGCGCCCCGGCCCAAGGGAGGTGGGCGGGGAGACCAGTACGTGGCGGTCTATATCACTGCTCCTCGCCATCTGACCCGCAAACAGCGAGAGTTTATTGATGAGCTGGCCCAGACCTGGACCGAAGACCCGCGCCAGGACCTGCCACAGGGACTGTGAGGATCAGGGATTCAGGGAAGCAGGGAGGCAGGGGAGCGGAACAGGGATCCAGGGCTGCTGGGGCGGGCAAGTACAATAAAGGAGTGGTGATCAAAGATGAGACGCGGAAGAGATGAACCACTTTATCATATCAGTGTCGCGGCTCGTCTGGTACAGTGCCATCCGCAGACACTGCGCACCTACGAGCGAATGGGGCTGCTGGCCCCCGAGCGCTCGGCGGCCAACGTGCGCCTGTATTCTGATGAGGACATCGAGCGTCTCCGCCAGATTAAGCGTCTCACCCAGGATTTAGGAGTCAATCTGGCTGGGGTCGAGGTCATACTCAACCTGCTGGAACAGATGGAGCAGCTTCAGCAGGAAGTGGAGCGGCTCCGACACCAGTTGGAGCATGGCCCGCGACGCCTCAAACCGGCTCCCGAGCCGGCCGCCCGGCAAGTGCAAGTAGCAATAGAGGAGCCTGACAGCGAATAATGGTGCCCCCAGGGCTACCTCTTATGAACAAGTTGTCAACGAATTGCTAACAAATTGTGAATAGCCGGCAGGGGAGGATATGCCTGTGGAAGATAAGAAACGGGACGAATGGGTCGTGGTAGCGCAGTTTAATGCTATGGATACTGGGCTAGCCGCGGATATGGCCGTGTCCAAGCTGCAAGGTTCAGGCATCCAAGCAGTGCGTTTCCCTGGCGGGGCATTGACCACCTTGGCCGGCAGGATCCCGGCGATAGAATGGATTCGCGTGCTGGTCCCGCCCGACCAGGCCGAGAAAGCCAGGGAGGTGCTGGCTGAAGAAGATTCAGATGGCGCCGACACGCCTAGCGACAGTTAAGGTGCGACAACCAAAGCCGGTGATACTATGGATTTTGAGAAATTTACTAATCAGGCTAAAGAGGCGATAGCGCACAGTCAGCAGATACTGCGGCGGTACAAGCATAATCAGCTTGATACCGAGCATATTCTGCTGGCGCTGCTGGAGCAGGAGGGCGGCGTGGTGCCGCGGATTGTGGAGGCAGCCGGTGCTGATGAGCAGGCCCTGATCGGGATGCTGGAACGCGACCTGGGCCAGCGGCCCCAGGTGGAGGTCGGCGGTGGCGGCGATACTGCCCAGATTTTCATTACTCCGCACGCTAATCGCGTCCTGGATGGCGCCTGGCAGCAGGCCCAGCGGTTCGGGGATAAGTTCATCGCCTCGGAGCATATTCTGCTGGCGACAATTGAGGATGGCCAGACCGAGGCCGCTCAAATGCTGGCCGAAGCCGGCCTGACTATGGAGAAAGTGCTGGAGGCTTTGCAGCAGATTCGCGGCACTCACCAGGTCAGTGATGCTGCCGCCGAGGAACGCTACGAGGCTCTCAAGCGCTACTCGCGTGACCTCACCGAGCTGGCCACTGAGGGCAAGCTGGACCCGGTTATCGGGCGCGAGAATGAGATTCGCCGCGTCATTCAGGTGCTATCGCGGCGGACCAAGAATAATCCGGTGCTCATCGGCGACGCCGGCGTGGGCAAGACAGCCATTGTGGAGGGCCTGGCCCAGGATATAGTTGACAATGACGTGCCCGAGATGCTCCAGGGCAAGCAGATTGTGCAACTGGACCTGGCGGCGATGGTGGCCGGTAGCAAGTATCGCGGCGAGTTTGAGGAGCGCCTCACGGGCGTGATTGACGAGATTCGCGCCTCTGAGGGCAACATCATCGTCTTCCTGGATGAGCTGCACACGGTGGTGGGGGCCGGAGCGGCGGAAGGGGCCATGGATGCGTCCAATATCCTTAAGCCACCGCTGGCGCGCGGCGAGCTGCGCTGCATCGGCGCGACCACCCTGGACGAATATCGGGAGCACGTGGAGAAGGATCCCGCCCTGGAGCGGCGCTTCCAGCCGGTATTTGTCGATGAGCCGACGGTGGAAGATACCATCCAGATTCTGGAGGGACTGCGCTCGCGGTATGAAGAGCATCACGGCATCAAAATCTCCGATGAGGCTATCCAGGCGGCGGCGGAGCTGTCGGCTCGCTATATCTCAGATAGATTTCTGCCGGATAAGGCCATTGACCTGATTGACGAGGCAGCCAGCAAGCTGCGGATTGATACCTACAATATGCCCCCGCAACCGGAGGCATTGCGGCGGGAAATCGCCGAGCTGGTCAAGCAGGGTGAGGAAGCCGCCCGGCGCGAACAGTATGAAGAGGCGGGCAAGATTAAGGCTAGAATTGACACGCTGGAGGCCAAGCTACCCGCCGCAGAGGAGAAATGGGCGGGAGTTGACCACATTGACGATACCGTGGATGCCGAGGATGTGGCCCAGATTGTCTCGGCCTGGACCGGCATTCCGGTCACCCGGATGTTCGAGGAGGAAGCCCGGAAGCTGCTGGATATGGAGAAACGCCTCCACCGGCGTGTGAAAGGCCAGGATGAGGCGGTGACGGCGGTCTCCGAGGCTATCCGTCGCGCCCGCGCCGGTCTCAAGGACCCGCGCCGGCCCATCGGCTCGTTCATATTCCTGGGGCCCACCGGTGTCGGCAAGACCGAACTGGCCCGGGCGCTGGCCGAGTTCCTATTTGATGATGAAGAGGCCATGGTGCGCATTGATATGTCCGAGTATATGGAGAGGCACTCCGTCTCGCGGCTCATCGGCGCCCCCCCCGGATACATCGGCTACGAGGAAGGCGGGCAGCTTACCGAAGCGGTGCGGCGGCGGCCCTATCGGGTCATCCTGCTAGACGAGATTGAGAAGGCCCACCCCGATGTCTTCAACATCCTGCTGCAGATACTGGAGGATGGCCGGCTGACCGACAATGCCGGGCGTACGGTGGACTTCAGCAACACCGTGGTCATTATGACCTCCAATATCGGCAGCCAATTCATCACGCCGCCGGCGGCTGACGTTACTGAAGAGCAACGCCATGAAGAATATGAGCAGATGAGCGAGCAGGTTATGGAGGCGTTGCGCCAGACGCTGCGGCCTGAGCTGCTCAACCGTATTGACGAGACTATTGTCTTCCACTCCCTGACCGAGCAGGAAATTCTGCAGATCGTGGACCTGATGATGAGCCGGGTGGAAGCTTCGCTGGGCGACCGCCACATGCACCTGGAGACGACCGAGGCCGCCAAGAATCTGCTGGCCGAGCAGGGCTTTGCCCCGATGTACGGGGCGCGCCCCCTACGCCGCACTATCCAGAAACTGGTGGAGAACCCCATCTCCAGTGCCATCCTGCGCGGCGAGTTCTCCGAGGGCGATACTGTAGTAGTGGATGTGGAGGAGGGGGAGGTCAAGTTGGATGTGAAGCAAGATGCGTAGGATAGGGGGACGGCATGCGCTGGACAGAGATGGTCTGCGCTGTAGTGGTGGCTGTGATTGCAGGCTGCCAAAGAAGCATTGGTGGATGCTGGAAGACAAGGAG
This sequence comes from bacterium, assembly GCA_030607655.1. Lineage (GTDB taxonomy): Bacteria > Armatimonadota > Zipacnadia > Zipacnadales > Zipacnadaceae > JALGTV01. Next base: position 7,456 of record JAUWJN010000013.1, on the reverse strand, counting down.
TGACTGGCGTGGCGACCAGGAAGACAGGACGAAATGATCCCTGCCCGTGCGGCAGTGGCAAGAAGTACAAGAAGTGCTGCCTCCCGAGGGAGAATCCGGGAATGGACGCAACACTCGTTTCGCGCGAGCTTCAGGCAGCGATCCAAGCGAAGACGGAATCCGAGCAGATCAGAAGAAAACGCTTCGGCGAGGTACGCCCGGTCATCCATGCTGATTTCCACGGCCATAAGTTCGTAGCTGTAGGGAACCAACTACACCACTCCAAGGACGTGAAGACATTCCCTGATTTCCTGCAGAACTACATTAGATCGGTCCTAGGTCCCGACTGGGGCAACGCGGAGTTGGCGAAGCCTCTTGAGAGTCGGCACGAAATCATGAAGTGGTACGACGCGATGTGCCAGTTCCAGCGAGAACAAGAAAGGGGCCCCGACGGACTGTATGGTGTCATCCCGACCGGCGCCATGCGAGCATACCTTCTGCTCGCTTACGATCTGTATATTATTCGCGACCACAGCGCCCTCCAGGAATCCGTTGTTCACCGATTGAAGCACCCGGACCAGTTTCAGGGGGCCAGGCACGAGCTTTTCGCCACCGCCACCTGCATTCGTGCGGGATACGACATCGCATTTGAGGATGAAAGCGACCCATCAAGGCGGCACATTGAGTTCACAGCTATCCACAAGACAACGGGGCAGGAAATCGATGTCGAGGCTAAGAGTCGCCACAGACCGGGGGTGCTGGGCTATCCAGCTAGGCCAAGAGCAAGCGACGAGGTCCGAGCTGGGATAGAGGGGCTACTGAGGGACGCTTTCGCCAAGCCGGTCTTACATCCTTACGTGATCTTCTTCGATCTGAATCTTCCGCCATCGCCGGAGCCGCTAATGCAGAAACCCTGGCTTCACGAGATACGCGACTCGGTAGACCGAGTAGCGAAGGAAAAAGGTGACCGAGACTGCTTTAACCTGATTGTCTTCACCAATCAGCCTGACCATTACGGTAAGCACGATTCCCCGGCTCCTTCGGGAAACGTCCTCTCAGTGGTGAGTCAGCGACTAAAGATCGTCGCGGCCAATCCGAATGCGATTATCGCCATCCACCGTGCTGCCAAGCAGTATGGAACGATACCCAACACCTTTGAGGAGGCTGGCTGAGAAATGGGCCGACAAGCTCGTCACGGGACTGATAACGCATTTGGGGTAGATCAAGCACCGAATGTTGCGACCGCCTCCGGGCACGGCGGGGGGACTCAGCTATTCGCTGACCTGTGCGCTCTGTGTGGGGTTGACCAGAGCAAACTGGTAGCCGGCCTAGTGCAGAGCTTTGCGGGCGCGTTCAACTTGCCCTTGGTCCTGATAGATCCCGACAATTGCGCCTCCCGAGCCGGATTCGAAAGCTCCGTTGACCCGGATCACATCCCGACGGCTGGCTTGGCGATTCTTACTGAAGAGCGATATCCCGGTGGCAGATAGTTTGTAGAGTCACGAACCTGAGGTTCGCCTAGCGACTGACCCAGAGGGGCACAATGATCTGCTGTTGGGGGCCGGACTCGGCGGCCGCGGTGATCTTCACTAAATAGCGGCCTGGAGGTACTTTGGTGCCGTGGGTGCTGCGGGCGTTCCACAGCAGCGTATTGCTGCCGGCCGCCACGGGCCGGTCGGTAGCTACGGTCGCTACCACGCGGCCCAGGCAACTAACTGACATATACACGAGCATTACCACCAGTGCGATGACCAAGAAGGAATGAAGAGTCCTGAACAGACCCAATATACTGTTTATCATGTCCGATGATCATGCGGCTCATGCAATGAGCTGCTACGACAGTCAAATCAATGACACGCCTAATATTGACCGCATCGCCCATGAGGGTATGCGGTTTGACAATTGTTTTTGTACCAATTCAATCTGCGCGCCCAGCCGGGCCACTATTCTGACGGGGAAGTATAGCCATAAGAATGGGGTTCGGGCCTTTGATGATTTTGATGGTCGGCAGCAGACTTTTCCCAAACTCCTCCAGAAAGCCGGCTATCAGACGGCGATAATTGGTAAGTGGCATCTGGGGCACGGCGGGGCAAGTGATCCCACCGGGTTTGACTACTGGAATGTCCTTCCCGGTCAGGGCCTGTACCATGACCCTGACATGATTGAGATGGGCGAGACGAAGGTCATAAAGGGCTATGCGACCGATATTATCACTGACCTGTCTATTGATTGGCTGGACAGCACCTCCAAGGATAGGCCGTTTTGCCTTATGTGCCACCACAAAGCTCCGCACCGGCATTGGGAGCCTGATGAGAAGCACGCCCAGATGTACGAAGATATCGAGATTCCCTATCCGCAGACCTTTGACGATGACTACCAGAATCGGGCCAGCGCGGCAGCCGCGGCGACTATGAGAATTGATCGGGACCTAGGCAGAGAGGACGTCAAGGCTGACCCGCCTGCCGGTCTGTCTGACTGGGAGTTGAAGAAGTGGAACTACCAACGGTTCATCAAGGACTACCTGCGCTGCGTGGCCTCGGTTGATGACAATGTGGGCCGGCTGCTGGATTATCTGGATGTGGCGGGCTTGACGGACGACACCATCGTTATATACACCTCGGATCAGGGGTTCTTCCTGGGCGACCACGGTTGGTACGATAAACGGTTTATGTATGAGGAATCTCTGCGTATGCCTTTTGTGATTCGTTATCCCCGGGAGATTCAGGCGGGCACCGTGAACGACGAAATAATTCTGAATAATGACTTCGCCCCGACGTTCCTAGACTACGCCGGCATTGATATTCCCGAGGATATGCAGGGGGCCAGCATCCGCCCGCGTCTGCAGGGCGAGGTCCCCGAGGATTGGCAGACTTCTATGTATTACCGATACTGGATGCACCTGGGCCACGGGGTTTACGCCCATTACGGTGGGCGGACCAAGCGCTACAAGCTCATCAACTATTACGCACAAGCCTTGGGCGGCCGGGGGACGATAGACGACCCGAAACCGCCCGAGTGGGAACTGTTTGACCTGGAGAAAGATCTCATGGAGATGAACAGCGTTTATAACGATCCCGACTACGCTGGAGTCATCAAAGAGTTGAAATCTGAACTTGACTGGCTACGCAACGAACTGAAAGACAACGAGGTCCACGGGGTAGACTAGACGGGCAGGGTAACTTAACGCCCTAGCCACAGCGGCACCATCATCTGCTGCTGGGGGCCGGACTCGGCCATGGCGGTAATCCTGACTAAATAGCGGCCTGGAGGTACTTTGGTGCCGTGGGTGCTGCGGGCGTTCCACAGCAGCGTATTGCTGCCGGCTGCCACGGGGCGGTCGGTAGCTACGGTCGCTACCACGCGGCCCGCGATATTGAGGACCTCCACGCTGATGCGACCCGCGGAAACCATCTGGCAGTGAACTTCAACATTGCCCGCCGGCGCCTGCTGCGCAATCACGCTGCCAATCAAGCCGGCGCTTGATGCCCCGATGGTGATGATAGGGCCCGAATGCCGGGTGGTGGGCGCACCGCTGGCTAGCTGCAGGCCATCGCTGGCTGCGAAGCGGTAACTGTAATTACTGCCTTCAGCTAAGCGCAGGCCCTTATGATATATTGCCCCCTCCGCAAAGTTGGGTGAAGTTGCCGCCAGCGGTTCCATACGATAGGGGCTGTCATCTACCTCAATGTCCCCTTTGAATAGGTGCAGGAATATGTAACTGGGGGCCTCGCCATCGGCATCGGAGTATGTGACACGGAAGTCCACGTAGGCAAAAGGCGCCGCGGTGTCGGGGCTTACGCCATCGTGGAACGTGCCGGGCAACTCAGCCCACGTCAGCACCGGGGCCGAATTGTCACTGGGAGATATTATCGGCCGCACGAATACTTCCCCGTAGCCGCCGGCATCGTTGCCGTCAAAAATGCGCTGGGCTATCTCATTGAGATTATCAGTTGCCCACCAGTTGTTTTGCGCCCGAATGTTGCGAGAGGATTCGTTGCGTATGTCATAGCCACTATTGTTGTCCAAGACGTTATGACCGTCATCTTCACTAGTGGCGGTGGAGAGGTTGCCCAGGTTCGGCTTGGCGTAGTCAACAACCCGTATCGCATCGCCGTCGTTGTAGGTGATCTGCGAGTCATAGATAACTGGCTGACTGGTGCCAGCGATGTGCAGCGCATGGGTCTGGCAGTAGCGCAGCGTGCAGTGCTCCACCCGCGGGGAAGCGTTTTGCATGACTATGCCGGTGGTGGCATACTCAATGATGCAGTGGGACAAAGTCCCCCCAGAGGCGGGATAGAATTTCAGCCCCTGCCAGGAGCCAGCGGGGCCACTGGCTGAGGTAGAGGTGAATATTATGGGGTTATCAGCCGTCCCCAACGCCTGGAGGGCGCCAGCCACATCCACACCGCCGCCCGCTATGACTACCCCGGGATTCAGAGTCCAGGTAGCAGTTTCACCAACGCGCAGTATGGTGCCCTGCGGGCGGGCGGTGAGGTCGTAGGGAACACCTTGCGGCTGCCAGGTCTGCGAGGCGGGCAGATCAGTCTCCAGGTTGCAGGCTACTCCGATGGCCGGGCGGGCGTTGGCTAAGTATTTGTTGTTCGGCCCCAGCATCGGGACATTGCCTGCCACTATGAATATGGGGTAATCACCACTGCCGCTGAACAGGCAGCCGTCCACCGTCCCGGTCAGGTCCAAGCCGCTCAGGCGCAGGGCGTTGCGGCCATTGAGATAAAATCCGCTCCCGTTAACCTGTACATTGCTATCTCCGGTAGCGTAGATGCCATCATATTCGCAGTCCCGCACTACTCCCGCATTGAATACCAGCGTGGCATCGTCCACCGTGAAGCCGGTCTCGGCCAAGCGCACTATGGTATTGGTAAATTGGGCGCTGCTATTGGGGAACAGGAAGATGCCGGGCCAGGAGCCGGGGGTCTCGGTGGGGCCTTTGATGACTGCGGCCACCGGGCCGGAAGCACCCGCAACAAGGGTGCCGTAGACCTGGATGCGGTCGGCTAGCAGCCGGCAGCCCGGCTGTAAGGTTAGCGAGGCGCCGACGGGAATCAGCAGCGTGTCGGAAGAACCGGCTGTCAGGTCCAGCGGCACCGGCTGGCCCTGCCAGGTCTTTACGCCCACAATGTCATCCCAGGTACTGCAGCTCACCCCGATACTCTGGATGCCGTTGTAGTGAAACCGCAGCCGGCTGCCCAGCATATCCACACAGTTGGCCTTCAGGTAGGCCGGATACTCACCATTGCGCATAAATACGCAGTCTTCTACGCTGCCGGTGGGCTTGGGCGTCTCCACGTACAGGCCACGGCGCTCATTGTAAGCAAAGGTGGAGGTCTCTACGTGGATGGCCGATTCGTTATATGCCAGTAAGCCGTCCTGGGCCGCGTAGAGGAACCAGCAGCGCTCGAACTTGGCCCAGGCCCCATTGACTGTCACGCAGCTAGTGCCGGCCCAGAAGGACGTGTAGGCGAACCAGCCCACGCTGCCGGCGGCCAAATATATCCCGCCCCAACTGCCGGGAGTGGTCGGGCTAGTGGACTTGAAGACCACGGGGCGGTACTGGATGCCAAAAGCCCGCAGCTTGCCCTGGACGGTCAGAGTATAAGCGCCCTGGGCAATGACCTGCACCCCGGCCCGGACGGTCACGGTCACGCCCGGGTCAATGGTGACATTGCCAGTAAGATAGTAAGGGGAGCCGTAAATGGTCCAGTCGGCATCTTCGCCGATACTGCCCGCCACATTAGTGGCTCCCCACGCCGCAGTGCTGCTCAGTAGGAATACTGCCACAAACCAGGCTTGCCGCGTCAGCATATTATCTTATTCCGCGCCGGCTGGCCTGTACCTTCTGCGCCCGCAGTAATGGGCCAGCGGGCTCTACGGGGAACCCGCGTAGAACAGTGGACAGTGGTCAGGGAACGGCACGAAACGACAGGGAACGGTGGCCTCACCCCCGGCTCGACTGAGCTCGCCGAAGAGCCGTTCGGAGGGGCCGGTTGAACGCCGTGAACCCGGCCCGTGTGCCTGTCGCCTGTCCGCTGTCTGTAGGAGCGACATTATTGTCGCGATTGCAGCGTGCGGAAGCTTCCGGGGGACGCTACGTAAGGGAGTCGAGGCTTCCAGAAAGAATTGGTTCTCGGGCGAGCAGTTCGCGCAAGATAGAAAAGTCCGGCAGGTCCAATGCTTGCCTGATAGCGTCGTCTATCGCGGCTCGCGTAGGGTCATCGGCCATTTCACGGAACGGCGCCACAGGCAAATCGGCGATTTCGTCGAAGGCTGTCGCCAGCGTAGCGAGCCGATTTGCACTTAGCCTAGTTGCGTCTATTACCGGCATAGATTCAAGAACGGGCTTCTTGAAGTCCACCCATGCGCCCCTAGTCTCCCCTCTATGTCCCAGAATCGCTACAAGTCCAAGACTTGAGTTGAGCCATAGTGCAACCGCTTTCTCGGCACAGTCATCTGGCGCGTTCAGCGACACGGGCCACCATACGTTCGACAGTACTGGCGTGGTAACGCGAACGGCGGCTAGGCGCATCGTGTATAACCACAGCCGCTCGGCCACTAGTAGCCGACCGGCCTTCGGCCATAGGTCGGTCACTTCGCGCAGATTCCGCCCTGGTTGAGGTGCCGATAGCGGAGCAAGGTATTTGTTCGCTGTCTGCCTGATACTTGTGAAATCGTTTGCGTCATGTCCCCAGACAGCCGGAAAAGCAGTTTGCGCCTCTGATGCCGTGAAGCCATCGTGAATATCACGCCTATCGGGACCAATACTAGCCATTTCCCCCAGCGAACACAGGGAAAGGTCGCCGCAAACGCCGCTGCCGGGGATGTACAGATTCCCCCGAAGCAAGTGGAACAGGGCTCGAATCAGTTCTGCTTGGGCATACGCGCAGCCGAAGCCCCACAAATTCTGGGTTGATACTGACTGACGTATGCTAATGGCCTCGCCTACCTTGGTCTCCCCGATGGTCAATTCTAGCGTCCCTTGCGCTTCAAGAACATTAGGAGGATTGTGCCGCGTCAATTGACTGGCAACCGCCAAGGCCTCAATGGTATTGCGGGGATTCCGCCACAGGTTAACACAGACGGCTGAACCTGGGTCCTCATTCCCTGAGGTGCGTTTTCGCGCAACGACCAATGCCTCACTAAGGTTCGTGTTTTCCGAGAAGTTCCAGTGATCCGGCTCGTGCGATACTATGAGATATTCTATCTGATAATTACTGCCAATCAAGTCCCTGGTCTTGCCCCAGGCTACGCCAGAAAGGAGGGCGCGTGGCAATACAAGTGCTAATCTGCCCCCTGGCTGGAGATAGCGGTCGGCTAGTGCCACGAAAACAGAGCCGAGGCCGGCGGTGATGCTCGCGGGTATTTGCATCCTTCGCACCAGTCGCTTCAAACGCTCTTGCATAGGTCGTCTCTGTGCATCAGGCAGGTTGCCAAAAAGTAAGTTACCGCCCACACTCCGAGT
>JAUWJN010000104.1 GCA_030607655.1 bacterium | reverse complement strand
TGCTTCTCGCAGCCGTGAAAGGCGGCAAATCCCAGCTCAATGAGCATCGGCAGCAGATCGTCAACCTTGCCGTCGGTTTGAAACATATAGGGGATATCCAGTTGCTGAAGAAATGCAAACGTCTGCTTGGTTTCGTCATAAACTAATTCCCGGAAATGAGCCGGACTCACCATCACTCCCGTTTTGTAAGCGCAGTCACCATCAAACAGCACCAGGTCGGGTTTAACGATGCTTACCACTTTGCGAACTGCTTTGCGATTGCGGTCCTCGACCCAGTGCATACAGGCTTTCAGAAAATCGAAATCATCGTACAATCTATAAGCAAGATTCTCCAGACCCATAGATGTGGCGATGGTGTGAAAACACCACGGCTGGTAAAGAACTCCTGCCAGCCCGGCCGCATTTACCTGGTGCAGCTTCTCAACCAGTTCTTCGATTGTCGGGGACCAATCAGGTAATTCCCGCTCCCGGAGTTGCTCCAGAGAAGTGAGACTGCCGCCGGCGTAGCGGCTCGTCCCGTCGGCGGTTGTTCGAGTCTGTCCAAAGTGACAATTCAAGGGCACCCCGCCAATGCCCAGAGCCGCCATCCCCAGGTCTTCGGCCATGCGGATGTGGGCTTCAATCTTATCCGGATCACCATACCGCCTTCTTACCATCTCCGGCTTGGCAAACCAAACTTCCCAGAATGGCACCCGTTCACTTCTACCCCCACGCATCAATTGTAGAAACGCGTCAGTCTTCATCGTTCATCACCTGATTTCGCTACCGGTATCCCCTGCACCTTCCGGCTGGTTGCCTGACTGGACGCAGGTGGGTCAATGAGTTATAATGAGCGGTTAATGGGGCCTCACCCCCGGCCCCGCGCCGTGCCGGAGAGGGGAGCCAGTGAAATAGCAGATAATATCGCTATGTTGCGGCAACAGCTAATGTCTATTATTCCTCATAGATTACATATCCTCGTAATTCTTGGCCTATTGCTATTAGCTAATTCCGCAGGTACCGCTGGGGATCAGCCAGTTGGTACTTTTCTATCTCACTTTGCTCCCCATCTATCTAGCCAGTCTTTCTCTCATTTGCTACCCCATCTGGCAGCTCCTCCGGAGGAGCTGCTGGTCCCCCTGCCCGGCGGTGGGGAAGAGCTGCTGAAAGGTTTTTCGCTGGCGGATGAAGCCAGACTGGCGGAGAGTTTGCAGCAACTCGCGCTGCATCAGCGGCCGCTGCGGGTGGCAGTGGGCGAAGTGGCAGGGATAAAGGCGGCCTTGATTAAGTTCCAGGCCGGTGACATCCGCACCGGCCAGTTCCAGATAAAACAGGTGGAAAGTGATGCGGCGGCGGCGTTGGGCTCGGCATTCTCATCAGACCCCGGCCTGCAACATATTGATATCTGGTCGGTGGTCCCGGGGCCAATCAATGATGAGGGCCAGCGGCATCAGCCCGTCTTCTCGGTCTCGGCCGACCGCGGGACTTATACCCGAGCAGTAGCTGCGGGCCATGCCGGCGGCGAGTTGCTGGCTGCCCTGGGAGTAGTAAGATACGACCCGCTGTTAACCAAGTATGCCAGCGATAATCTGCGCCGAGATGGTAATCAGCGGAGAATGCCGACTACGGCTTATACGGCAGTACCGCTGGGCAGTGAAGAATCGTGGCTCCGACTGGCAAATAGGACGAGTCACGTAAGGCCTGAGGAGCTAACTGAGGCCACGGTGGTGCGAGTGCTGCTGCATGGTGCCCGGAACCGGCGGCGGGTGGCTATTACCATAGACGACGGGCCCTGTCCGCTGATAACGCCTCTGATACTGCGGATATTGGATAAAGAGGGGGTTAGGGCTACCTTCTTTGTGGTGGGAGAGAAGACTGAGCAGTACCCGGAGCTGCTGCGCGAGATTGTCCGCGCCGGCCACTTGGTGGGGAATCATACCTACCACCATCGCCGTCTGGCTGAGCTACCCGCCGAACAGATAGTCGCCGAGATTGAGGCTTGCCAGGCCGCGGTGGGGCGCTTAACTGGGCAAGTTATGAGATACTTGCGGCCACCGGGCGGCAGCTACTCGCCGACGGTACTGCGATACCTGGCCGACGGCTCTCATACCATGGTTTTGTGGACCCACAACGCCGGGGACTGGGGCAATCCGCCAGTCTCGGGAATAGTACAACGCTGCTTGAAGAACATCAGGCCGGGGTCTATCATTCTTATGCACGGGGGCGATATCAACAGTGTACAAGCCCTGCCCTTCATCATCCGCGGGCTGCGGCAGCGCGGCCTGGAACCCGTGGCACTCACCGAGATGTTGGGAGCTGATGCCCCTCGCCAGTTAAGTATCGCAGCGGCCCTGGGCCTGCCCCAGAACGGCTGGCAGCCGGATACCGTGAAGTAGCCTGGCCGATTACTCTTCATCACTCGAGGTTAAGCCGATGGACAAACTAGCTATTGACGGCGGAACCCCTTGCCGGACCGAGCCTTTTCCATCTCGCACGCCCTTCGGGGACGAGGAGGTGGAATTGGTCACCCAGGCTATTCGCTCCCAGAATCTGTTCGGACCCGGCGGCACCATGCTCGCGGAGTTTGAAGAGCGTTTTGCCGCCCTGTATGAAGTGAAACACGCGGTGGCCTCAACCTCTGGAACCGCTGCTATCCACGTGGCCATCGGCACGGTAAACCCCGAGCCCAGAGATGAGATTATCACGGCCCCGATTACCGACGGCGGAACGATAGTGCCGATCCTCTGTCAGAATGCCATCCCTGTCTTCGCTGATGTTGATGACAGTTACAACATGGACCCGGATGACGTGGAGGCGAAAATCACCCCGCGTACCAAGGCGATACTGGTGGTTCATCTGTTTGGCAATCCTTGCGATATGGACCGGATGGTTGATATCGCCCGCCGCTACAACGTGGCCCTGATTGAAGACTCCAGCCAGGCACATATGACGGAGTACAAGGGCCGGCTGCTGGGGACAATTGGCGACCTGGGGTGTTTCAGCCTACAACAAAGTAAGCATATGACGACTGGTGACGGCGGAGTTACTATCACCAACAACGATGCGCTTGCTCCGCGGATGCGGCTATTCGGAGATAAAGGTTACACGCGTGAGCCGGGACCACGCATGTACGAATTCCTAGCGCCTAACTATCGCATGACCGAACTCCAGGCCGCCGTAGGTATTGCCCAGACCAAAAAGGTAGCCGCTGTGGTGCGCAAACGCAACGAACTAGGCGACCTGCTGACGGCTTCTATCCAGGGAGCACCGGGAATCGAGCCGGCGCCGGTGACCGACGGCGGCAAACACACGTACTGGCTCTATGCTCTACGAGGGGCCGCGGGCACAGCGGATGAATTCGCCGCGGCGCTCAGCGCCGAGGTAGTCCCCTGTGGAGCCCATTATATTGGCCGGCCTATCTTCCTTTGTATGGGAGCTCTGGCTGATAAAGTGACCTTTGGCAGTTCCCAGCATCCCCTGGACGGCTGCCACGGCGGCCGGCTAATTGACTACAAGAAGGGAATGTGTCCGCGTACAGAGAAGGCCCTTCAGCGTATGGTGACCGTTAGCATCCATGAGAATATGACGCGGGAAGATATACTGGACATGGCTGAAGCTATTCGGAAGGTGGCCGAAGGATTGGAGGCCAAGCGGGACAAAAAAGGAAGTGATCAGCAGTCTAACAGTGAAGTAGTTAGGAACAATATTTGCTAACCGGAAAGGCAAGTAAGATGAAAAGCGTAGCGAGAAAGAATAGTAGGATGCAAAAAACTTGGTTTTTTACTTTAATAGGATTGCTAGTGATGATAACACTCTCAGGGAGATTATACATTATGCCTACTTATGGCCGTACTTGCCTGGAACGAGTACCTGCGACCCGACCTAGCCCGCAACAAGCCGCCTGGCAGGATTTGGAATACGGTATGTTCTGCCACTTCGGGCTCTATACCTTCACCGGTACGATAACTGGATCCTTGTGGTTCAAAGCAGGGGTTAATCCGGCGTATTCCCCTTCACTTGAGACCGTCGACCCCGGAGTCTTTAATCCCACAGACCTCGACGCTAACCAGTGGGTAGCCGCTGCCAAAAGTGCCGGAATGAAGTACCTGGTCCTCACTGCCAAACATCATGACGGTTTTTGTCTGTGGCCCCCTGCCACCACTGAATACAGCGTGAAGCACAGCCCCTGGCGCGGCGGGAAGGGCGATGTGGTGCGGGAGGTCGCCGAGGCCTGCCATGCCCAGGGTATTGGCTTTGGCATCTATCTGAGTCCCTGGGATGCGTATGCCTACAGCGTCTTGAAACTCGACGACGCTGCCTATGATGAATATTACAAACAGCAGTTGACTGAATTACTTACTAATTATGGCGAGGTTATGGAGGGCTGGTGGGATGGGGCCGGCGCAACTATGCGCAAACACGATTGGGAGGGCTATTACCGGCTGGTCAAATCGCTCCAACCCAATGTTCTTACCACCATTATGGGGTCTCCTTCCGACATCCGGGTGGGCAATGAAACAGGAATAGCTCCGGACCCCTTATGGAACGTCGTTGAGGTAAGTGGCAAGGATTACTGGCAGCCTGCGGAGGCCCCTACGTGTATCCGCGACCAGCACTGGGGATGGCGGCCTGATGATCAGGATACCCTCAGATCCCTCGATAACCTTCTGGACGTCTACTACCGCTCGGTCGGCCACGGAGCGAACTTGCTGCTGAATATCGCGCCCAACAATAGAGGTTTGCTGCCTGCTGCCGATGTAAAGCGGGTCCAGGAGGTCGGGGAGATTATTAGTAAAACCTACGCTAACAACCTGCTGCGCGGCCATCGCATCACGGCAAGCAGCATCTGTAAAGATGGTGAGAGGTATGAGCCAGCAATGGCTATTGATGGCGACCTTGATACTTGGTGGCAAGCAGAAGACCGCATTACTGAGGCCTGGCTAGAGGTGGATATGGGCAAGCCGGTAACCTTCAATCGGGCTGTTATGCAAGAGGCAATTGTCCTCGGGCAGCGAATTCGGGCTTATCAACTCCTCTGGTGGGATGGAAACGGTTGGCAACAGGCTAGTGCCGGAACCAGCATTGGACATAAGAAGATTGGCCTCTTTCCGGAGATTACCGCGAGCAAGGTCCGCTTAGATATCACGGCCGCTACGCTTTCGCCAACTATCCGGGAATTTGGCCTTTACTACGCCCAACCAAGGGGCTAGAGGCAGAGAGGTTTCCGGCCATCTTCAACCAGATTGGGCAGCGGACTCGCCCCTCCAGATTATCGGCGGGCCTATCTTCCTTTGTATGGCAGCCCTGGCTGATAAAGTGACCTTTGGCAGTTCCCATCATCCCCTGGACGGCTGCCACGACGGCCGGCTAATTGACTACACGAAGGGAATGTGTCCACGCACAGAAGAGGCCCTTCAGCGTATGGTAACCGTTGGCATCCATGAGAATATGACGCGGGAAGATATACTGGACATGGCTGAAGCTATTCGGAAGGTGGCCGAAGGGCTGAAGGGTAGAACCTATTGTCGGTAGGAGCGGCATTCATGCCGCGATTGCCGTTCGGAGGGGCCGGCCCGGCCGCCGTAGCCATAGGCTACTATGGCGGAGGAGGCTTGAGCGTAGCGCTTGCCCGCCGAAGCTCTTTTGGCAACGAAGGCGGGAAGCCGGCCCCCACCGCGTAGCGCAGGTTAAGAACCTGCGCTACGCGAGAAGAAAAATTTATGCAGTTTATTCTCGCCAGCCACCCGCAACTACCTTTTGCAACAGTCTCTACGAATGGGTGATGAGATGAAGGAAGACCGGACGGACAGTTCATTTATGGTGGGAACGGGGCGGGTGGACATCACGCCGCCCCTGACTATTCCCTATCTGAGCTATGCCAGCCAGGGCCGCCACCAGCTCTTTAGGGGAGTACATGACCCGCTTTATGCCAAAGCAGTGGTGATGGATGACGGAGAGAGGCGGGTAGCGTTGTTGGTAGTTGATAGTATTGGACTTAGCCGCAGCATTATGGGCGAAGGGAGGGATTTTATTGAGGAGGTGCGCCAACGAGCTGAGCAGCTTTGTGGAATCCAGGCCGATCACATTATGATCAGTGCTACCCACGCCCATTCTACGCCGGAGACCGCCGGTTTTCGTCCGCTGCTTGATCACCCCGGCGCAAAGGCGTGGCTGGAGATCCTCGCTGATCAGTTGGCTTCGGCTGTGGCCCTCGCGGACCGTAACCGGGTGCCGGTACGCCTCAAACAAGCGGTTGGCCGTGTTGACGGCCTCGGCTGGTCCCGGCGTATTATAGGTAAGGACGGCAAAGTCTACCAGTCGGTCCCGCGCCCTCCTGCGGAAGAGGTAGCTGACTGGGGGGCTAACGATCCCGAGGTGACGGTGTTGTGCTTTGAGGGGATGGACGGTAAGCCGAAGATGGTACTGGTCCATTTTGCCTGCCACCCGGTGACCGTGCAGGTGCAGCCGCTGGTATCGGCGGACTTCCCCGGCGCTGCAACTGCCTTTATAGAAGGCGCGGGCATTGGCTGCGAATGCTGCGTCTATCTCCAGGGTGCGGGCGGGAGCATCAACCCGGTTCGGAGGACTACTAATTTTGAGGATGTAGCCCGTTACGGGCAGACCCTGGCGGGAGAGGTAATCAAGCTGCTGGGAGTTATGTCGGCACCGGACTATCCCGTGGCGGCTAATAAGGTGGACGCGGCGCAGGCGAAGGTAATGGTTCCCTCGCGGGAATTGCCCGCCCCGGGCACTCTGGAACAGGAGTACCGTGATCTGGCCAAAGCACAGGAGGCCGCAGACACCGAACAAGAGCGCCAGGAGTTAAAGGGGGCGATGGCTGAGTTAGAGGAACAGATGGCACGGGTGAAGAAAGGAGATGCGCCCATTGAGGCCGAGGTGCAGGTGTTGCGGGTGGGCGAGGCAGTGCTGGTGGGGATCCCGGGCGAGCCTTTTGCCGAGATTGGCTTGGAGATTAAGCAATGGCGTGATGCGCCCCGCGCATTATGTATCGGGTATGCCAACGATTATCTAGGCTATATCGCGCCGCCGGCGGCCTGGGAGCAGGGCGGATATGAGGTGAGTCTGGGAATGTGGTCTATCGTGGGCCCGGAGGCCTATGGCAAACTCCTGGCGGCAGGGCGGGCACTTGTTAAGAAGCTGTTCTCAGACGTATTATGAAACTAAACTAGGGCCACTAAAGCAAAAGAGAGAACTATCATGGCAAGAATCCCGATAGCACTGCAACTGTACTCAGTTCGCGACGACTGCGCGAAGGATTTGCCCGGCACGCTGGAGGCGGTGGCCGAGATGGGCTACGAGGGCGTGGATTTCGTCGCCGGCTATTTCGACCATCCCGCTGACGAGCTACGCCGGATGCTGGATGACCTGGGGCTGCAAGTTGCCGGCACCCACATCACTCTTGATATGCTGCTGGGCGATAACCTGGAGGCCACCATCGAGTTTAACAAGGTCCTGGGGAACCAGTTCCTGATTGTCCCCGGGCTGCCCGCGGAGCGGTGTAACAGTCGCACCGCATGGCTGGAAAGTGCCCAGCTTTTCAACGAAATCTCGGAGAAGCTGCGTCCCCACGATATGTGGACCGGTTATCATAACCACTATACCGAGTTCACCGAGATGGATGGCGAGCTGCCCTGGGACACCTTCTTTTCCCATACCGTTGACGACGTGGTGATGCAGGTTGACACCGGCAACGCACTCCGCGGTGGGGCAGATGTTGTTCCGTTCCTGGAGCATTATCCTGGCCGTGCCCTGACCGTACACCTGAAGGAATACTCGGCGACCAACGATAAAGCCCTGATCGGCGAGGGCGACGTGCGCTGGGATGACGTCTTCCGGCTGTGCGAGACCACCGGCGGGACACAATGGTATATCGTGGAGCAGGAGTCTTACGCCTTCCCGCCCC
>JAUWJN010000015.1 GCA_030607655.1 bacterium | reverse complement strand
AGTATTCATCTGGCCCCACCCCTTCGGGCAGGCCCTCCTGGTGCCATCGTTCAATGGCAGTATTCCATGGGCTATCCGAAATCGCCACCCGGTCAGCCTCTTGGAAGTTGAGGGCAGCATCAATTCGCTCTCGTGATGTCATCTATGATTCTCCTTAGCCGGTTCGGGCTTCAATAGGTGCCATATTTATGCACCAAATCAATCACCCGACAGTACTGTTGGAAGCTGACATTGTCGGGCACCGAGTGGTCAGAATAGTAGATGTAGCCGCCACCCTTCATAGCAACCGGTATCTTGGTAGAGATTTCCCTCTCAATAACGGTCGGATCGGGATCAGCCATCGCCCGCACGTCAATTCCGCCCATAAAGGCCAACCAGGCACCGTGTTTCTTTTTAAGCTCAACCAGGTCCATACCCGCCTTGACCTCCAGGGGCTGGAGGCACTCCAGCCCGGCTTTCAGCAACCCCGGGATAAGGTCCTTGACACAGCCGCAGCTATGTAAGATTACCTTGAGGCCCCGCGCGTGGAAAAAGTCATACACCAGTTTATGAGCGGGATACTCAAAGCGCATAAACATCTCGGGGGAGAATAGCGGGGCGTTCCGGTAGCCCATATCGTCGGCCACGAATGCGCCATCCACCTGGATGCCACCGCCGATTATCTCCTCAGCGGAAGCGCAGACCAGGCGCGCGTGGGTCATAAACAGATCGTCAACCCACTCGGGGTCCGCAGCCATCGCCAGCAGCAGATTCTCCGAACCGACGACAGTCTGGATATAGTCATAGCCGAAGGACGCACCGAAGCGGAGCCACTTGCCCTTCTCGCGAGCCTCTTTTTCAGCTTGGCGTACTCCGTCCCAATTCACTCGGTCACTCGACCACTCCAGAAGAGGCTTATGCTCTTCCCAATCAGCTCGCGTCTTTATCAGGAAGTCAATCGTCTGGGGCGTAGAGGTAGTATGCTTCCAGTTCTTCACCACTGCACCGTTGCCGCCACGGCTGATAGTATACTCATCGGTGTCCTCAATGATCTCACCGGGCAACCGCATAGTTATGTCGCCGCGGACATCCAGCATCTCATAGTCAAAGTACTCGTCAGGCTCCACCCCTTCGGGTAGGCCTTCCTGGTGCCAGCGGGCAATGGTAGTAGCCCAAGGGGCATCCATAATAGCCACGCGATCGGCCTCTTTGAAGTTCAACGCCGCATCAAATCGCTCTCGTGATGTCATCTATGATTCTCCTTTGTCTGTTGGGGCTTCAATAGGTCCCATATTTATGCACCAAGTCAATAACCCGACAGTACTGCTGGAAGCTGACGTTGTCGGGCACCGAGTGGTCAGAATGATAAATATAACCGCCGCCCTTTTTCGCCACGGATATCTTGGACGAGATCTCTTCTTCAATGACCGCCGGGTCAGGGTTGGCCATCGCTCGCACATCAATTCCGCCCATAAAGGCTAACCAGGCTCCGTGCTTCTTCTTCAGTTCAATCAAGTCCATACCGGCCTTGACCTCCAGGGGCTGGAGGCAATCCAGGCCAGCCTTCAGCAGCCCCGGGATAAGGTCCTTGACACAGCCACAGCTATGTAAGATTACCTTGAGCTCCTTAGAGTGGAAAAAATCGTAGACCAACTTATGGGCGGGGAATTCATAGCGCATAAACATATTCGGCGAGAATAAGGACGTATTGCGGTAGCCCATATCGTCCCAGACCCACGCGCCATCAAACTCAATACCGGCGCCGATCAACTCCTCACCGGCAGTGACGATGAGGCGGGCATAGGTCATAAATATGTCTTCTACCCACTCCGGCTCGGTGGCCATCGCGATTAGCAGCCGCTCCGAGCCGATAATAGTCTGGACGAGATCATAGCCGAAAGCCCCATATAATTGGAACCACTTACCCTTTTCGTGAGCCGCTTTTTCAGTTTGGCGCACAGCCTCCAAGTCTACGCGGTCGCTTGACCATTCCAGACGGGGCTTATGCTCTTCCCAATCAGCCGGCGTCTTGATCAGGAAGTCGAGAGTCTGGGGCGTCGAGGTAGCGTGCTTCCAGTTCTTCACCACCGCGCCGTTGGTAGTGCGGGTAATCCTGTATTCCTCAGTCTCCTCAATAGTCTCCGTAGGTAGCCTCATAGTTAGGTCCGGACTCGTCCCCACCATCTCAAAGCCGAAGTATTCTATGGGTCCCACCTCTGCCGGCAGGCCCTCCTGGTGCCATCGTTCAATGGCAGTGCCCCAAGGGGAGTCATGAATTGCTATCCGGTCAGCCTCTTTGAAGTTGAGGGCAGCGTCAATTCGCTCTCGTGATGTCATTTGTGCGACTCCTTTGGTGAATCAATGATGCTGCGAGGCACACGGTCGGTGAGCATCTGAAAATTGATATCCTTGACGGCTCGCTCTAACTTATTGCGGGCCGAGGACAGCCGGGGCGGACGATAGTGCGCATCGTGGGCGTCGCTGGCCAGGATTTGAGCTTGTCCGGTCCGCAGCAGACTAACTGCGAGGCGTTTTGCGTCCCGTCCTGCCCGCCCCAGCACGCTATCCGCATTTACCTGTAGCCGGCAACCGCGCTCCGCCAGTTTCTGCAGGACCTCGGGCTGCTGTCGGGCTAACTCGCTGCGCTCTGGATGAGCCAGCACCGGTGTTATACCGGCAATTTGCAGCTCAAAGCATATCTGCTCCAGAAACTGAGGAATACCTACAAACGGCGTCTCAATCAGCAGATGCCGTCCCCTATCTCCTATGGTTATCAGTTGCTTACCTCTCAGCAACTCGACCATCTGCAGCTGGGCCTCCACCTCGGCGCCGGGCAGCACTACCAGGTCTATCTGCTGCTGCCGCAAAGCCTCGTTGAATGCCTGGGTGGCCGCCCGGATCTCTGACGGCGACAGCGGATTGGTTGAGGAGGCATGCGGAGTGGCCACTACCGTATCAATGCCGTCAGCCACCGCTATCTGTGCCATCTCCAGGGAAGTCTCCATATCCGGCGAGCCGT
Source organism: bacterium (assembly GCA_030607655.1). GTDB lineage: Bacteria > Armatimonadota > Zipacnadia > Zipacnadales > Zipacnadaceae > JALGTV01. The sequence continues at coordinate 13,875 of JAUWJN010000015.1, read as the reverse complement.
CGTCAATACCTGGTAATATGTGACAGTGCAAATCAACCATCAGTTAGGAACTCTCGCTACTGTTATTAAACTACCGCCCCGCTAGCCCGGCTAACTACTCCGCATACTTGCGACGAACTGGTCGAACAGATAGAGGGAATCATGGGGGCCAGGATTAGCCTCCGGGTGGAACTGGACCGAGAAGATGGGCAGCTCTTCGTGCTTCATACCCTCAGCACTCATATCATTCAGGTTGGTGTGCGTGAGCTGCAAGCCGCTGCCCGCCAGGCTGTCCATATCTACGCAGAAGCCGTGGTTTTGCGTGGTAATGGCTACTTCACCGGTTTCCAGGTTTTTGACCGGATGGTTACCACCGCGATGGCCAAATTTTAGCTTATACGTCTGACCGCCGAAGGCCAGGCCCAGAATCTGCTGGCCCAGGCAGATGCCAAAGATCGGAACCTTGCCAATGAGATTCCGGGCGGTCTGGATTACATAAGTCAGAGGTTCAGGATCGCCCGGCCCGTTGGACAGCACTACCCCATCCGGTTTCCAGGCTACTATCTCTTCGGCGGTGGTGGTAGCTGGCACTACTATGAGGTCACAGCCCCGCCGGTACAAATAGCGCAGGATGCTTTGCTTAACCCCGCAGTCTACTACTACTACCCGATAACTTTCCCAATGGCCGCGGACATCATCTCCTTGCCGCTGCGGACCCTCACTAACCCAACGCCGGGCCGGGGCCGCGATTTGCAGGGAGAGCTGACTAGTGCTAGGTAGGGGTTGTTCATCATAGCCGTCTTGGCCCCAACGGTGCGGCTGGGTGCAACTCACCTCGGCCACCAAATCTCGCCCCACCAGCCGCGGGGCATTCTTAGCCTTTCGCACCAGACTGTCCAGGTCCAGATCCGCGGTGGAAATCACGCCGATCATCGCGCCCTTGGTGCGCAGGTGCTTGGTCAGCATACGGGTATCAATTCCCTCTAGGCCGATAATTCCCGAGCGGCGCAGGTACTCACTGAGGCTCTCGGTGGCGCGCCAGTTGCTCACTATGGGCGAAGCTTCCCGAACCACAAAACCCTCCACCCACGGGCGCCAGGACTCGACATCCTCAGGGTTAATGCCATAATTGCCAATCTCCGTATAGGTCATCGTTACAATCTGGCCCCGGTAGGACGGGTCGGTCAGCACTTCCTGGTAGCCGGTCATGCCGGTGTTGAAGACAACCTCTCCGCTGCGCTCACCCTCCGCTCCAAATGCCCAGCCCTCAAATACGGTGCCGTCTTCCAGGGCCAGTATTGCCGGTTTCTTCTCCACTTGTTGCGCCACTATCTATTCTCCTCAGCCCCCAATATGGTGACAAGCCTCTCAGGGTTGATTCTGTACCGCCAGCAATTCTCCTTCTCGCTTAGCAAACCGTCCGGCGACAATGGTGCCCCATACCTGGCCCCTTACCGAAGCACCAGCAAACGGGGTGTTACGGCCCTGGGAATAGAACTGCTCCGGATCTATTGTCCAATACTTGTTCGGATCTACGATGGTAATATCCGCCGGAGATCCCGGCTCGAGGGTGCCGCCCGGCAGGTTGAGCAAGCGGGCCGGGTTGCAGGTCATCTTAGCCAGAGTCTTAGATAGCGATAGCTCGTTAGTATGAACCAAGTGCGTGAGCACCAACGCTAAGCAGGTCTCCAGGCCAACTACCCCGAAAGGCGCTTCAACGAGACCTTGGGCCTTCTCGTCAGCGGTGTGCGGGGCATGGTCGGTAGCGATAACCTGGATAGTACCGTCAATGACGGCCTGCTTTAACGCCTGGCGATCGGCCTCCGTGCGCAGCGGCGGATTCATCTTAGCATCCGCGCCGAACTCCAACACCGCCTCTTCGGTCAGGCAAAAGTAATGAGGAGCAGTTTCAGCAGTCAGGGCGCGAAAGTGTCCTTCTGTCTGCAGTTCTCGCAGGTATTTGACACCCGCGGCGGTGTTTAGATGTAGCAGATGCAACCGGGACTCTAAGCCTTCCGCCACCTGCGCCCATTGCCGCAACGCTGCCACCTCCGAACGGCAATCCTGCCCCGCGACGCCCAGCCTTTCACTCACCTTCCCCTGATTCACTACCCCAGCCCCACTGAGCTGCTCGGCTTCCAAATGAGTCAAAAAGAGCGCTTCGGTGCTGTGCAACTGCTGGAGGGCGGCCCGCATCTGCTGGTCAGATTGCAGCGAGGCGGCATCATCAGTGATGCCTACACATCCCGCTGCCAGCAGCGCAGGGAAGTCGGCAAGCTGCCTCCGTTGATTATCAATAGTGGCGGCCCCCAGAATTTTCACATTGCACTGAGCGGTCTGGGCAATCCTCTGCTGAAGGCGTGCTACCCGCTCGGGCCGGTCAATAACCGGGGCAGTATTGGGCATCGCGCAGACTGTGGTGAAGCCGCCTGCCACCGCCGCCTGAGTGCCGCTCGCTATAGTCTCCTTATGCTCAAAGCCCGGCTCGCGCAGGTGGACATGCATATCTATCAGGCCGGGGCAGATGATCAGTCCGCCTACGGGGACAACTTCGCCCGCGGGGGGTGACCCCGGCGGTTTAATCCATTTTATCTTCCCCTGCTCTACACACAGGTCAGCGGCGGCAGCGAAGCCGCCGGCCGGGTCTACCAGGCGGGCGCCGACCAAAGTCAAGGCAGCCATATTCCGCTGACTGCTCATCAGTTATCCTCCCACAAAAGAGCCTTCCCGCTGGGAAGGCCCTAGTGGTCTCAACCGCCCTCGCCACTACCTATTCTTCCACTATCACGTACACCTTATCCATTCGCCACTCACGGTGCCCCTCCTTGTCAGTGACGGTGAGGGTGATTATGTAGTAGCCAGGCTCAGGGAATTGGCAGGAGACCTGTTGGCCGTAAGCATCTTCAGTAAGACCATCCAGGTCATCGAAATCCCAGATCTAGCTGGCCTGGACGCCCTCTACCTGCGGCGCTGCGGTGAGCGTAGCTTCTTGCTGCAGGGGTACGCGACGCCGACGGTCGCCTTCGACGCGGGCCGTCAGCGGCTTGTCCTCCTGCACAATCCGCAGATTCCCTATATAGAAGCTGCCTTCCCGATTGCCGGTCAGAACCACTCGTAGCAATTTGGCACTCGCCAGCTCTGGGGTACCTTTGAAGTCTGACAATACCGCTGCTATCCGTACCCAACCGTCTTCCTCCAGGAGCGGGTCGAGCCGCAGATCTCCTGAATCCAATTGGCCCTTATCAGTGACCAGCACTATCCGTATCTTATCAATGGGTTCCAGGGGCGGCTGGTAACCGTACCCGCCAGGCATGCCGCCCATGCCAGGCATTCCAGGAGCGCCGCCCATACCGGGCATTCCAGGAGCGCCGCCCATGCCGGGCACTCCGCCTGGCCCATAAGGCCCGTACCCCCCAGGCTGTATCGCTTGCGGCTCAGGGGCCTTGACCATGGCAATGACCTGGGTCCGGTTGAGGTCCCAACCAAAAGCGGCAAAATCGGCCGGGTCCTTCAAGTCCAGCCGTCCGCCTTCATAGTAGCCCTTGGTCTCTACCTCTATGACCTTACTGCCCTGATACTTGGCCTTATCACTGTGCTCGATACTCCCGGTCCCCCAACTGCCCAACTCCACCATCGCAGTAGTGCCGTCGTACAAGTTCAGCATCTGATCCGCGCTGACCAACGTCAGCACTCCTGCCATCATCACTACACTGGCGACAACAACACCGTAGCCTATTCTCATCATCACTCCCACCTTAGATTAGCTGGTAGCCGCTTAGTGACTTCTGTTTATATATTAACTTATTGGCGAATGTTTAGCAAGCCCGCCTACACTCAGACAGACAAGCCAACAGCCCGCAACGGTCGGCGGCGGCTCAATCCCTCCGCAGAATGGACATAAATGCCTCCTGGGGTATCTCCACGCTACCTATCTGTTTCATTCTTTTTTTGCCGGCCTTCTGCTTCTCCAGCAGTTTGCGCTTGCGGGTTACATCGCCACCATACAGTTTCTCAATTACATCCTTGCGCAGCGGCGGGATCCGTTCGGCGGCAATTATTCGCTTGCCGATGCTCGCCTGCAGGCGTACATCAAAGAGCTGGCGGGGTATAACCTTGCGCAACTTCTTAATAACCGCCCGGCCTCGCTTTTCCGCAAACTGCCGATGAGTAACGACAGCCAGAGCATCTACCGGGTCACCGTTGACCATAATATCAACTTTCACCAGGTCAGCTTGCTGGTAGCCGGCGGGCTCGTAATCCAGGGTGGCATAGCCCCGGGTGGCCGATTTGAGATTATCAAAATATTCCACGATAATCTCAGCCAGCGGCAGCTTGTATTCAATAATCACGCGGTCACTGTGGCGGTAGTCGGTCTTCCCAAACTGTCCACGGCAGTTCTCCGACAGCTCCATACAGGGGCCTACATATTGCTGCGGGCAGGTTATACGCGCGGCCACTACCGGCTCTTCAATCGCCTCTATCTCGCCCGGGTCGGGCAACTGCGCCGGGTTTTCTATCTCCAGCACCTCGCCGTCAGTTTTCAGCACTCGGTATTTGACGCTAGGCGCCGTGGCCACCAAGTCCAAGCCATATTCGCGCTCCAGCCGTTCCTGGGCTATCTCCATGTGCAACAGCCCCAGGAACCCACACCGGAAGCCAAACCCTAGGGCCGTCGAGGTCTCCGGCTCATAGCGGAAGGCCGCATCGTTCAGGGAAAATTTATCCAGAGCGTCCTTAAGGGCCTGATACTGGGCATTGTCAGCCGGATACAGACCGCAAAAGACCATGGGCCGCACCTCGCGGTACCCGGGCAGGGGCTGTGCCGCCGGCCTTTCCGCGGAGGTAACGGTATCACCTACCCGGCTATCCTTCACATCTTTGATACCCGCCGCTAGATAGCCAACTTCGCCCGCGCTAAGCTGCTCAACTGCCTGCCGCTGGGGCCGGAATACTCCCACCTCAGTCACCTCGAAGGCTTTGCCCGTGGCCATCATCATTATCCGGTCACCCTGCTTGATCGTACCGGCAAACACCCGAATATAGATAATGACGCCCCGGTGGGGGTCAAACTCCGAGTCAAATATTAATGCTTGCCCGGGCGCCTCAGGATCCCCCGCCGGCGGAGGTACTTGCGCCACGACAGCCTCCAATAGTCCCTCTACCCCGTGGCCGGTCTTACCACTTGTGAAGACTACGTCCTCCGGGACAAAGTCGAAGGTCTCCTGCATCTCCTCACTAACGGCCTGGGAATCAAACTGCTCCAAGTCAACTTTGCTTACTACGGGCACCAGCTCCAGCCCTTCATCAACTGCCATATACGCGTTGGCGACGGTTTGGGCTTCTACCCCCTGGGAGACATCTACTAACAACACCGCTCCCTCACAGGCATGCAGTGCTCGACTGACCTCATAAGAAAAATCTACGTGCCCAGGGGTGTCAATCAGATTCAATTCATAGGTTTCCCCATCTTCGGCAGTATATTCCATCCGCACTGCCGAGGCCTTGATGGTAATGCCGCGCTCGCGCTCCAGGTCCATATCATCCAGGACCTGCTCACGCATATCACGTTCACTGACGGCCCCAGTAACCTCCAGCATTCGGTCCGCCAGCGTAGACTTGCCGTGGTCAATATGGGCAATTATAGAGAAATTTCGAATGCGTTCCTGTTTAGTCATAGTGGATTATTATGGTCCGGCAATAAGTCGCTGAGCGAACAAGTTCTCGAACCTCGCCACATCAACATCTAATGCCACCTGGACATTCGGCGCGCCGGCCACTTCAACGCACTGGCCCGTCACCCCCACGTCCTCGTCACTAGTACATACCTTCAGCCGTTTCGGTTCCAGTTGGACCAAATCAGGTGCGAAACTCACCGCCACCGCCAACGGATCATGTAAGATCGGCACCTCCCCCCAGGCCGCCTGCCACGCTTGCATTAGCTCCCCAATCAACGCAGTGCTGGCAGTGCCTGCCTGCTGTAATTCCTTATGTCGCTCCTGGCGATAGCAACAGCGCATGGTCACATCCAGCGGCACCAGAATCTTCTCCACCGGCAAGTCCAGCACATAGGCCGCCGCAGCGGGATCGCAAGCGAAGTTGTATTCCACTTTTCTTTCGGTGTGTAAGGTGCCGCCCATAATGACCAGTTCTTTTACCATATCGGTCAAGCCCGGCTCCGCGGCAAAGCCAGCGGCAATATTGGTTAACGGGCCGATAGGGACCACGGTGACCTCACCAGGATAGGCTCTAATGGTATCAATAATCAGAGCAACGCCATCCCCTTCGGGTTCCGGGTCGTCAGGAGTCAGCACCACCGCCTGGTTGACATCAGCCTCGCTGGCCGCAGAGCCGTCAAATCTGTCGCTTCGGCCGGGGGCCAGCGCAATATCTTCTCGCCCCCATGTCCGTAGCATCTTAGCGGCAATGCAGGCCCGCAAAACTGAGTCCCAGTGCACGGTCGTGACACCCAGCAGTTCAACTTCTGGGCTATTCAGAGCAAACGCCAACGCCAGGGCATCATCAACATCGCTGCCGATGTCAGTGTCCAGAACCATATTGACGGTCTGCATAGTATTCACTTCTTCCTGCCGTAGTTAAGATCACGCTGCGCGGCCGGTGAGACGCCGCTTTACCAGACGCCAGGCCGAGTGCATTTCCTCTACCCGCAGCAGAGCTGACAAGCCGATGAATACAACCGTGCCCAGAATCATAGGCACCAGCAGGTCGGCCAGGCGCGCGGTCAGCCCGGCGGTGCCCAGGTATTGCTCGGTGGCGGTCATCGTTAGCCAGCAGACAATGCCGAGGGCAGCGGTAGGCGGCAGCAGTCTCACCAGACTGCGCAAGATCCGCGCCCCGTCCAGGCTGCCCACCTGCTTTCTTAGCAGCCATATTAGTATTGCGCTATTGACGATAGCGCTGATAGAGGTAGCCAGGGCCAGGCCGGCCACTTTCATCGTGTCCATCAGAAGCCAAGCCGCCGCCACACACACGCCCACCGAGATTATCCCCACCCAGACGGGCGTAACCGTATCATGGCGGGCATAAAATGCCCGGGCGACGATATACAGCGCGGCTAAGCCGACAATGCCCAGGCCGTACCAGAACAGAGTCTGGCCGACGGCGTAAGTGTCCTGGGCACTGAACACTTTGCCTTGGAACAGCAGCCGGATCAGCGGCTCGCGCAGTATCATCATACCTACCGCCGACGGTACTACCAAGAACAGCGTATTGCGCATCCCGAACGAGAAATCGCGGCGAAAGGCTGCCGTGGCCCCTTTAGCATAGTGCTCGGCCAGGGTCGGGAACAGGGCGATGGCAATCCCCGCGCCGAACATCCGCGTCGGTAGTTTCCACAGCCGGTTGGCATACTCCAGGATGGCCGGCCCGTTTTGCGGATCAACTTTGGTCGCCAGAGCGGTGGTAATAATCAAGTTAATTTCGGCGACGGCCAGGCCGAAAACCACCGGTACAGCCAGCTTCATGACCCGCCGCATCCCTTCGTCGGAGGGAACAAATGATAGCAACAGGCGAGCTCCGCGCGCGCGCAGCGGCGGAATCTGCAGCAGCAGGCTCCCCAGCAGCGCCCCCAGAACCACCGCATAAGAAACCGTAGGCAGCCCCCACAGCCTTGGAGCCAGCAGTATAGCTATGATAACAATTATGTTATATACAATCGGCCCCACGGCGGGCCAGAAGAAATGCTTTTGCGCGTTCAGAGTGCCCATCAGCAGCCCGCCGATAACAAAGAATATCTCGGCGGGGAACATAATCCGCATCAGTCGTCCACATAGGGCTAGCAGCTCAGGATTATCGGTCGCCCACCCCGGGCCGACCAGTATGGCCAACTGCGGCGCAAAAATCATTCCCAGGCCAACCAGCAAGATGCCTACTACCACCAACAGCCACAGGGTGGAGCTGAATGTCCGCCAGGCTTGCTTATGCTTGCCCAGGGTCAAGTATTCGGTGAAGACCGGCACAAAGCCGGTGCGCAGGGCGCCGCCGGCCATCAGAAAGTAGATAAAATCCGGCACCCGGAAGGCCTGAATGTAAGCGTTAATCTCGCCGCTGGTGCCAAATTGGCGGGCCAGGACCATCACCCGGATCAGGCCGGTAACTGCACTCAAAAAGATAGCGACCACCATCAGCCCGGCGGCAGCGGCTAGCCCGTCGCGGGCTGTTGTACTGCCTTCGGCCTTAGTCTCCGGATAGTCGCGGGAATCTTCAGACATTGACTACTGCCGTCCTCAGAGCGGTATAGTGAGGCTACGGAACCCTGGCCCCGTCAATACTGGCATTATACCTGTAATAGGGGGAGTTGGAAAGAGGTAACAGTGGTTTCCGGGCTGCCCCAAAGCTCTGCGGTTAGTTGAGGGGGCCAACTTCTACCCCCGGTGGGATCTCTACCGGGGGTAGCTTCAGAGCCCGCGGCGCCAGACTGGGACCACCCTGCTCGCCCGGCGGCACTTCGGCTGGCTTAGTGCCGACCCGGACGATTTCCGTCTGGGGGCGATAGACGTCAGTGTGCATTCGCTGGCGATCAATCAGTTCGCCATCCTTGTACACCTCACGAAACAGTGTTACCCGCTCTCCTGCCCGGCCCGGCGTTTCGATCTGCCGCATGCCCATCGCCAGCTCAAGGTCATTAGTCTCTTTAACGCCGAAGGACAATTTGGCTACATCGGTGCGCACCAGCTTAACGTCGTAGTCGTCCTCTTTCTTGCCCAGTATCTTAGTCCACAGCCGATTACCCTCTCTACCGCCCAGAATCAAGATCGGATAGGCGAGGCTATTGCGGAATCGCATGTCAATCTGCCCATAATAGACAGTAGCGTCGTGGCCTGAGGGGCAGTAGACGACTGGTCGCGAGTGGTGATGGCGCTGCAGGATCTCCAAGTTGGCCAGTAGTGCGGCATTATAGATGGTACTAGTAACTTGACAGACCCCACCACCGGTCTCGGGCACTACCTCGCCCTCGCGGAATATATCAGCCGACCGGTAGCCCTCCTTGGTCAAACGCGGCCCGACAATGGTATTGAGCGAAAACTCCTCCCCGGGCTTGAGAACCGCCTCATTGATGCGGTTCATAGCCAATTCCAGGTTGTGGGTGCGACCCACTTTCCCCGGGTTGAAGGGAGTGCTGTAGCTGCTGAGCACTACCTCGATATCAGCTAAGTCCTCAGCCGCAATGGCCGGCGGCTGCACCTCGACAACTAATGCTATCTGGTGGCGCCAGGGGTCGGCCAGGGCCACGCGGAGGCCCGCCAGGCTATCTTCCACTTGCAGGCTAATGCCCGTCTGGCCGGGGACTGTTTCTACCTTCTCGTCAACTACAGTTATCTGGGCATTGCGCGGCGGGCAGTTAATGTGGCCAACCAATTCAATGAGCGTGCGGCGCAGTTTCTGCTCAGCCACGTGGGCGCGCACCGGCACATCAATGCCCTTATGCCACAGCCGCAGATGGGTAGACAATTGGTTTATCAGTCCTCCCTCGCGGCCTATCCGATGGGCGGCGGCCACCGCCTGGCGGAGCATAACTGTGGCCCCCAGCCGTTCCGGAGCCAGTCGGTAACTGCCACCGGAATACGTCAGCTCCACTTCCGCGGGCAGCCGGGGGAGCAGGTCTCGCTGCAGAACCATCAGCGCCTCCTGTTGCGACAATCCCGCCACCGCCACGCCGCCGATGGTCACATTCGGCACAATTGCATCGGTTGCCACCAGCCGCTGCACTCCCACAATTGCTGTTAGCAGACCAATCGCCACCGCTAAGACGAGACTGCCGGCGATGATCAGCAACCGTTTCAGAGTTTTAGCTCGCTTTGAGTTTGTCATAATAGCGCTAACAAAAAGCCGCAGGCCTGGCGCTTGCGGCCGTAATTCTGTCTCATTATATTGCTGCTTCCCCGCGCCGTCAAGTCAATGATATGCCTACTTGCAGCTATGCCTGTACGACAAGGGCTGTCATTACTGTATTCACTATGACCGTGCCGCGCCAGGAAATGTTCACTCTAAGCCGGTGCCGATTTCCGCTCTTCATTGTGAGTAACTCAGCAGCAATTGGGCAATTCTCTCGGCGCCGTCCGTACGGCCCCACTGTCGGCTAGCTGCAGCCATAGTCTCGCGGCGGCTGTGATCGTTATATAGCTCCAAAATGGCTTCAGTAAGAACCGGCCCCGACAGGCTGGCGTTATCAATAACCTCGGCGGCGCCTGCCTCCTGTACCGCCGCGGCATTATATTTCTGGTGGCCGGCGGCATAGGGGTAGGGGATCAAGATGAGCGGCTTGCCCCGGGCAGTAGTCTCCGCCAGGCTGCTGGAGCCCGCTCGGCTGACCACCAAATCAGCCACCGCCAGCGCCGGCCCCAGCTGCTCCAGATAGGCGTGGCATTGATACGCTGGTGCCGTCGCGCCTATCTGCTGGGCTTGTTTTTCTACCGTATCATAGTCTTGCTGTCCGGTCAGATGCACTATCTGGAGGTTACCCATGGCGAGCAGCGCCGGCAGCGCAGCCACCAGCGCCTCGTTTATGCGTCGGGCTCCCTGGCTGCCGCCGGTTACCAGGATAGTGAACCTATCAGTCTCCAGTCCCAGTAACTCGCGGCCCTCCGCAGCAGTAGCCGTCAGAATCTGCTGGCGCAGCGGCCCGCCAGTATGAATAACCTTATCAGCGGGCAGATGGGGGATAGCCTCGGCGAAGGTGACAGTAATTGCCTGTGCCCACCGACTCAGCAACCGGCTAGCCCGATCAGGGTAGGCGTCGCAGACGTGCATGATCGCTGGTATACCCAGCAGCCGACCCGCCACTACTACCGGGGCGGCCACATATCCGCCGGCGCCGAAGATGATGGTGGGGCGAAAGCCTCTGAGCAGCCGGCCAGCGGCAATGGTGCTGGCTACCAGCCGATACAAGCTCGGCAATAAGCGCAGTGAGACGCCATAGGGAAAGGGCCGGGCATCGAGGAAATGGTGGGGCAGACCGGTTTGCGGCAGTAGTCGCTGGTCAAGGCCCACCCGGGCCCCGACTAACAGCACTTCCGCTTGCGCGGTGAGTTTTTGCAACTGCTGGACTACCGCCAATGACGGGAACAGGTGTCCCGCCGTCCCACCGCCTGCTAGGACTATCCGCTTGATCATCCGCTAGCCTCGCCTGACCTTCGGGCTAAACCGAGCCACCGATAGGACCACACCCGCCGCCATCATCGAGCTGATTAGACTGCTTCCCCCGGCGCTGATAAAGGGAAGGGTCAGGCCGGTTACGGGAATCGCGGAGGTAGCCACGGCGATATTGACCAGGGCCTGCAGAGTCAGACTCAGACCCACTGCCGCCGCCAAGGACCAGCCCAGGCGGCTACCACTGGCCCGAGCAATCTTGAAGGCCCAGGCGGTCAGTACACCATTGACACCAGCACTGCGACGGCTCCCCACGTGCCCAGCTCTCCCCCGATGACGCAGTAAATGGAATCAGTATGCGGCACCGGTAAGGTCCGCCACTTATCCGGGCTCATGCCCAATCCCATACCAGTGAACCCGCCCCGAGCCAGGGCAATGAGCATATTGTAAATGTGATAGCCGGGGCCCTGCAGATAGTCGCCGGGACTCAGCCAGGCGAGAATCCGGGTCCATATATAGGGTTTGATTGCTGCAAAGCCCAGTCCGGCGCCCGCCACCCCGATGGCTATGGCCCCCAGATATCGCAATCGCGCCCCGCCCAGCAGCGCCATCGCTAGGGCCAACAGGATAATCAGCATAGCCATTCCCTGGTCGGACTGTTCCACCAACAACACCACCATCGCGGCGGTGGCCGCTACCAGAGGCAGGATGACGGGGCGGCGATTTTCCCAATTCACTGGCCCCTGGGCCAGCGTCGCCGCACAGAAGATTACATAGGCCAGTTTCGCAAACTCCGAGGGCTGAAACCCCCACAGCCAACAACGAGCTCCGCCTACGCTGCGGCCCCACACAATGGCCACCACCATCAATATCAACCCGATCAATAATCCCGGGCGACGGAGCCGCGCCAACCGTATTGGTGACAGATAACTCATCCCCCACATAGCCAGCAAGCCTAGGCCCGCAAACAGTAGCTGGCTTTTGAGAAATGAGTACGCGTCGCCATGACCAGGTGTCGGGCGACCAGCCCGGGGAAAACTGGAGGAGAATACAAATACGATACCGAAGACGACCAACGCGTAAACCAGCAGGAAGTAGCGTCGGCCCCAAACCATGGCAATGGTAGCGCCATCATTGGTGGGGGCGTTCTTGGCTATTGTCCCGACTCGGCTGGCAGTGGCCATAGTCTGAACAAGTCTCCTATGACGATGAATTTTGCACTACTGCGCGGGCCAACTGCGTGAATACCTCGCCCCGTTGAGCTTGGTGGCAAACATGTCCAAGCTAGCGCCGCCCGGCAGCAACACTATCTTGTCGTCAGCCTGCGCTGCGCTGTAGGCCCTGTGGACTGCTTCGCGCAGCTCGCCGCACTTGATGGTCTTGGCATCATCCTCGATGGCAGCGGCAATCTCGTGCTGACTCTCTCCAATTAGACATATCAGCTTGGCCCGCCGGGTGAGGGCTTGACCAAACTCGGTAAAATCCACGCCCTTGCCCTGACCGCCGGCAATCACGATCACAGGCCCGTCCAGAACACTCAAGTCAGCCACCGCGGCGGCGGGATTAGTAGCCTTGGAGTCATCTACAAAGGTTACACCTTCTGCCTTGACCACCTCTTGCAACAGGTGGTCCACTGGCACGAAGTCCCGAAGCCCCTGAGCTATCTGCTGAGCAGTTGCCCCGCACAGCCGGGCCGCTAATGCGGCCACCAGGGCATTGCGTACATTGTACAGGCCCGGGACCGGCACATCGCGGATACTGCAAATCGCCTCGGGACCTTCCGGGACAATATCTATTACCAGATACCCGTCCTCCAGGCGTCCGGCAGCATCGGCGGACGCGGTGGAGACAGTCAGCAGTTGCCCCGGCACCGCCGGCTGCATATCCGCCACTGCCGAATCATCAACACACAGAATACCAAAATCACTTCCTGTTTGGTTCTCAAATAGTCGCCGCTTAGCCGCGATGTACTCAGCAAAGGAACTGTGCCGATCCAGATGATCGGGAGTGATATTCAGCAGGGCGGCAATCCAGGGGCGGAAATGACGGATGGTCTCCAGTTGAAAGCTGCTGACCTCCGCGATTACCACCGCCACCTCAGCGCTGCGATCAATTTGACTAATCAGCGGCAGCCCGATATTGCCCGCTATCAGGTTGTTTATGTCGGCGGCGGCCAACATCAGCCCCGTCATCATCGTCGTGCTGCCTTTACCATTGGTTCCGCATATACCAATGATCGGCGCCCGGCAGAATTGATACGCCAGTTCCAGCTCGCCGACAATCTCCAGGCGACGGCGACGAGCTTGGCCGAGGGCGGGATGGTCCCAGGCAATCCCCGGGCTGGTCACAATCAGGTCAATCGCCCCCAACTGCTCTAACTGCTTAAATTCAGTAATTACCTCCGCCCCGAGACTGGTCAGCTCGTGGACCTCATCAGTCAACTGCTCACTATCCTTGCGGTCGGCGCCTACCACCTCCGCCCCTTGGCCCAATAGGAACCGTACGCACGCCAGTCCGCTGCGCGCCAGCCCCAGCACCGCAACTCGTTTATTACTCAGATCAGGCGGGTAGCTGAAAACTGCATCTCGGTCAATCAGCATATTATCACACCACGCCGGCGGCGATGATCACCCCGATGGCCGCGGCGAGCGCTCCCAGGAGCCACAACCGGGTAACTATCTGCGGCTCAGCCCAGCCGCGCAGTTCCAGACTATGGTGAATAGGAGACATCAGGAAGACCCGCTTGCCGGTAGTCTGAAACCAAATCACCTGGATAATGACGGAAAGAGT
>JAUWJN010000224.1 GCA_030607655.1 bacterium | reverse complement strand
CCGGTGACATTACAATACGAAGCAGCAAAGCCACTAAGGATAGAAAGCAAGCCCTGCATTTGGCGCAGATAGCAAAGGTGGAGGGTTTTATGGGGCGGCTGGTTCAATATTGTAGGTCGCGCCGCGACGGGTGCGGAACTGAAGGCGACTGCCACGGATGCGCAGTGGTTCGTCCACTCCTGTTTCCCTGATTAGGACTTCCCGGCCCGGCCAGGGATTAACCAGCCGGCACCGGTTGCCCAGCCGGGAGTGAATGAATACCGGGGAGACTTCGCCGTCCACATACTCCGCCGAGACCTCAAAGGCCCCCTTGGCCAGGAACTTGTGGAAGCCAATGTCCCGGCCCTCGGGAGCTGCCCAGAACAGCCGGATCCACCCGCTGCGGCAGTTGAGTAGGTTTTCGGGCCCGGTGCCGGGCCGGCCCAGAATTACGGTAGTCCCGGCGCTGCCCCAGCCGGAAGCGTGCCGCAGCGTCCGCTTCATTATCTCCAAGTCCTCGGGCGGCGAATCCAGCGTTATCTCGTCGGCAAGCACCGCCGGGTAGGCCACCGGCATTATATTGTATTTGATGGGCGACGCGCCGCGCACATCCACGAAAATGGGGCCCTCCTCGGTCTCGTAGGTCGGATAGGGAGCCATATTAGCAGCAATGTGGCGCCACTCACCAATCTTATCAAGATCCCGGCCTAGTATCTGGGCCGCGCGGGCCGCGGTGTTTAGATTCCACTTGATCATACACAGCGCTGAGATGCTGTCTTTGTTACGCTCAAATTGATACGTCAAGCCCCAGTGTTCCTGGGAGACGGTGGGTATTACGTGGAAATAGCCATCTTCGCCGGCAGTGACATAATCGGTGTAGAACTCCGCGCCGGCCTTCAGAATCGGATAAGCCTTATCGCGCAGGAACTCCTCATCGCCGGCGTAGTCATAGCGCTGCCAGAACATCTTGGCGAGCTGGGCCATCATCTCCATGCCCTGCTCCCACATAACGTTGGTGTGATAGATGTCGTTCATCCGGACGGGTACATGGGCGAGCCCGCACATAGCACCATTGCAGCCGTAGACATCGCGGGCGTTTTTGCGGGCGCGGGGCAGAGTGAATTCGCCGATGTCATACCACATCTGGAGGCGGTCAAGCCAGTTGTGGACACAGCTTCTAGTGTATTCCGCTTCGTTGAAGTGGTTGTCGGCGTGCCATGGTGACCGGTCCTGTTCGAAGTAGGCGTAGCCGGCATCGCCCTCCCATTCAGAAATATCAGCCCGGGTCCCGTCGGAGTGGTGGTAGGTCCAGGCGCGGAAGGTTTCGCGGACAATGCCCAGGTTACGCCCGCGTTCCTGATAGTAAACGCGGCCATCCTCGCGGCGGTTGTAATAGTCCTCCCACCATCTGCGGTTTTCGGCCAGTAGCGCCTCATAGCCGTCGCTTTCGGCTCTGATAAGCTCCTGTTTGGCCGCGGCCAGCGGGTCGTTGGCCTCGGCGCTGGTGACGACCGTGGCCAGGATAGTGATAGACTGGCTAGGGATAGCAGCGGTGGCGGCCACACCCGGGGCCTGGCGGATGGGCTCGTACCATTGCAGTCCCTGGTTGAAGGCAAGGGTCTCGCGGCTCGCTCCTTCCTTGCCCCCGTGGGCCGTCACCGAGAAGTAGGGAGGAGTACCCAGGCCTTTTTCACCTTTGACCACTTCTACGTCATACTCTTCACCAACAATCAGACCCATAAACACATACCAGAATCCTTGGGGGAAAGTTGCCTCGGCGGGAAATTCTTGGCGAATCCAGAAGAAGCGGCCCTCACTGCCCACCGTTGGCGGGTCTAGAGGACCGTTCGCCGGGGCATCCTTAGAGTAGTCGAAGCCCGGCTTGGGCTGAGGCTTCGGCCCGTCAGCATAATGCCAACTCTTGCCAGGTTCCAGCGTGTCGCGATGCCGGTACAGGCGCACGTGCAGAGGCTGGGCGAGACCATCAAACTGGCCGCGCACGATGATGAGATTGCGGGTCATCGGGACCACGCTCTCCAGGATGGCGTTGACCGTCTCGGACTTCAATGGCACGGTCACCAGCCCATCACTATGGCGCAAGGTAGTAGTGGGCTGCTCCGCGCCCGCCAACTCCGGACACATCAGGATGAGCTGGCCCACGGGCTTGGGACATGGAAAGTCATAGGCACCGTATGAGTCGTAGTAGGAATTCCGGTTGCTAAACCGATTTGCATTGTAGTCTTCGTCAAAGCACCGCTCCCGAATCTGCTCTGAGGTCATCGGCTTCTCCGGGAAGTAACGCCGATCCCACACATCAGTCTTGTTGATACTCCAGGTAAGCTGCTCGGGCGGGCCCCAGAGGGAGACTTTGAGCTCGTCATTGCCCATCCGCACCGTCTTGCCGCCGCCCCAGGTGCCGGCCGGCTGAGGGTCGTCGGGGATTATCACACGTTGCTCACTGCTCTGTTGGGCCAGCTCCCAGAGTGGCTTCTGCTCGGCCCATAGGGGGAGTTGTTTACCGTTGGCATCATCATTCATACTACTGTGCTCTTCTCTATTGCCGTTGGCTGCTCGGCACCGGCAGCCTGTTTGGTTTCCTGTAATCACCAGAATTACTGCCACTAGTAAGCTTGCCAATGGTGTCGCCGGTCGCATCTTGTATTCTCCCTTACGCATATTCTAGGGAAATTTGTCTGACCTGAGCTTAGGTTGGGCAATGCTGGGACTATTGCCCAATCATTCACTGAGACAGGCAGAACTCTATTAGGGCCGAGGTTTAAGACAAATAGGTGTGGCAATACAAGACGGAGGCGAGCAGATTTCTGCTCGCCTCCACCAAATTCTCGCCACCGCTGTAACATTTTGCCGGTAAACTACTCAACTACTATTGGCTCGCTTACCTCCGACCACATTGCGAACCCACGCTTAGCAACTCGGCTATCTTAATCGCCGGTTGAGGCGACCCACATATCCCACGTCGTCACCCGCAGCCACTTGGCGTGCCCGTCGCAGAAAGCGTAGTTAGCTCCCTCCTGGTGGCGTTCAGAGATGTAGGAAGCAGCGGGGTCGGCCAAAACAAAAGCCCCGTTCCAAAATGTGTGTGAAATACTATCCGCGAAGTCAATAGTATTGGCGGGGTGCTCCACCTTGGTGAGTGCCACTCGCCACCATGAGTATATTGGCGCATAGGGGTGGTTGGCAATGGCGTAGCCTAGGCTCAGACCATTCGTGAAGCCGCCGCCGTTAGGGGCGGCGCCGGCGCAGTTGGTGCAATTGTTGACCGCGTAGCTAAAAGGAAGCGGACATGGAGCCCCGCCATGACAGTACGAAGTCGGAGAGTAGAAAGCTTTCTCCGTGGGGCATACCATAATGTCCCAATTCTTGATGTAGGGAGCCAGGAAACTCATCCAAAGCGAGTAGCCGACATCACCCACGTCAGTACAGTAGCCCTGGCCCGGGCATAACCAATTGTCCCAGTCGGAGGCATACATCTGATCAGCTAATGCTATCTGTTTGAGGTTACTCAGACAGCTAGTCTGCTGGGCCTTGGCCCGCGCCCGGGCGAACACGGGAAACAGAATCGCCGCCAGGATAGCGATGATCGCTATCACCACCAGCAATTCTATCAGGGTAAAGCCTTTGCGTGTTGTTTCCATCATCTTCATCGCCTTTCTTGAGACTGTCACTGTCTTAGGCTGATAAACACATAGCGGGGCAAGGGTGCCCCTCCCACGAGTTTTGTAACAGTCTCTTCTTACCGAATTGGTTACTCGGGACCGTCGGTTACTAGGAGCTTGCTAGGCTCGCGTGCAGTTAAGAGTTTGTGCTATTAGCTGGTATCACCTCCTTCGGGTTGACCAGTTATAAAACGCTGACTGGTGACTCCCTTTGCCCCAGAGTACAATCTGTAACTACTTTAGTTGATTGTGGTTTATTGTAGCACAACTTCAAATCCTTGTCAATAGCCTCTTTCAACTTAATCATACAATTATAGGTGGGTTGCGCAGGTAATTCGTTACGGCAGCAGGATGAGGTCGCCGGCACTGTGCAACATATAGTTACCCGCCCCCGTGCCCTCCCACACTACCCAGGCATCCTCGGCGCTCTTGTATACCCCGATATTGAACCGCAGCTTCTTTGCCTGGCGGGAGTCAATGCCGGTCGCGGCCCAGGGAATCCGCCTCTCGCAGGTCCAATCCTCGGCGCCGATCTGGGCCGCATAGGCTACCGTGTCCGCCAGCTTCTGGGCAAGCTCCGGGGGCGTAGGGGCGTCGGTGACTGTCGCGAACTGCCCATCGGGGTACCCATACAGATTCAGTCTCGGCCCCGGCTTCTCACCGGAGACATCCTGGAAGGGAATCTCGAGGCCGTCCTTGTCGCCCCACGCACCATATAGCTTGAGGCGCTGAGGGTCGCCAACAAGATTGCGGATGGCGATGTACAGGGCCTCGTCATCATAGGCGGCGCAGGCGTAGCTCTTCGGGGCATCGGTGGGGAAGCCAGTGTAGGACTGCTCCAAGACTACCAT
>JAUWJN010000170.1 GCA_030607655.1 bacterium | reverse complement strand
CTTCATAGAAGGTAGCCTCGGGATTGAGATTCTCCTGCTGACCGGTAGAAAGATCGTCAATGATGGCCACCTGGTGGCCTAGCTGTATATATTGGTCTACAATGTGTGAGGCGATGAAGCCCGCGCCGCCACTGACTACGATTCTCATTGCTAGTCTCCTTGGACTTGGTGCGCTGACCTTCGGATAGCGTTCCGCCGCTAGCCACCGCGGTCCCTACCTTCTGTGCGCTAGGGATATTAATTTCATCATAAGCGCTTCGGCAAATAAGCGCAAGTTAGGATTGCCACGCAGATGGCTCTTAGCTTCTTGTATCCACCGACAAGCCCGCCGGCAACTCCGAGAATCATAATTGTGGACCAGCTCATTAAGTTGGGGCAGGTAATCGGTGTTTATGACTTTCTCATCCTGCGCGCACGTGACCAGTAATGCCAAATCTCGCCACCAGGAGAGCATAACGTCGGCTAATTCGTTCATCTGGGTGCGTAAGATATTATCGCGGTTAACCTTCAGCAGGCGCGCAGCCAGCTCAGGCTCATGGCTGGCGAGCCACCATTGCTCAGCGGCCTCAATGAGAAATTCTCCCGCCCGCATCCCCTCGAAAAGCTGGCGGTTGGGCAAGGAGACCATAAAGTCCAGAACAGCGCTTCTCTGGGCTAGGGCCGCCTCCGACTGCAGAAGACGGTAGGCCCAGCCATAACGTCCGGCACTGGAGGCCACCACTGCGTCAATAGTTGCCGGATCAATTTCAGAAAACTCATCACTTAGGGCGATGAATGCTTTCTCGCGTGGCACCGGATGGAAACGGATCAACTGGCAACGCGAGACAATGGTCGGGAGCAAAGCTGGCATGTTAGCAGTTGTCAGTATGAAAGTAGTGTCCTTTGGTGGTTCCTCTAACGTTCTCAGAAAGCAGTTCGCGGCTGGATCCTCCATTGCTTCAGCCGATGTGAGGACATAAACTTTTCGCTTGCCCCCAGTGACTTTCGCATAGGCGGAACTAATCAGTCCACGAATCTGGTCGATGGGTATGATACCCCCCATCACGTCGGGTAGGTCCTGGGGTACAACCTGAAACTCGGGGTCCTCCTCCTGTAGCTTCTTGAGGGTCTTGTCAAGTTTTGGAACAAATGGCCAAATAAGCCTGAAATTGGGGTGGCTGCCGTTATCGACGTGGTGACAAACTTCGCAGTCATCACAGCAATCTACCTCGTCGGCGATAGTCGGCTTGTCGCTTTGCTCACAGTTGATAGCCTTGGCCAGCTCTACGGCGACCAGTGTCTTGCCGATATTGGGTGGGCCTGCGAAGAGGTAGGCGTTAGGCAGCCGCTGCTCAAATATTGCCCGCTTCAGTAGCTTTATCGGCTCGCCGTGACCCACTACCTTGGCAAATGACATATCTACTCTATCCCCAAAGCCCGTAGAATATCGATGTGGATTTCCTCAACAGAACGATCCGCGTCTATTACTGTCGCTGCCGCGCCTAGCTGCTCAGCATATTGCAAAAAGCCCTTGCGGACTCTACTGTGATAGTCATGTGGGCGAATGAAAATGTGCTCACCTGTCTCAAGATTCTCGAGTAAGACTCCGTTGTCATCTTCCCAGCCAAGTGGCTTACGTAGCACCTGCCACTTTTCCTCGACGTACGAGATATCTCGCTCGCCATAGGAATTCCAATCAAGCATAGGAACGAAACCATCCCACCGTCCTTCCCGATCTTGCAGCCGCACAATATCTCCAACCGGCCATTGACGTTCAACTGGCTTTCGCTCAATGCGGTCTACCTTGCCTGTCTCCGCCAACCTCCGCTGAATGCCCACCTGCGGATCAAGATCCAGAATTATGGTCATATCCGGATGTAGGCCGCCGGTAGCCAGTTCATCCAATTTCTGGAAAGTAGCAAAGCCCAGGTCGCCGGCATAGCCCTGGTAAGCGGCAGTAGATGCTGAGAACCGGTCGCAGACGACAACTTTGCCATCTTCCAGAGCCGGGCGGATCACTTTGGCTACATGCTGGGCCCGTGAGGCGCAGAATAGCAAGACTTCGGTGAGAGCGGCCATAGACAATGCCGGATCTAGTAGTACCTCCCGAATACGCTCCCCAGCGGGAGTACCCCCTGGCTCATGGGTGGTCACCACGTCGCAACCTCGCTGCGTAAGCGCCTTAGCCAGCAGCCGCGCCTGCGTACTCTTGCCGCATCCTTCCACACCGTCAAGGACAATAAACCTATGTATCAGCAATGCTAGTTGCCCCACTCCGGAACTGTTCTGAGATTCAGATAGAAGCTGATTAGTCTGGTCACCAAAAGTATATGCCGCGAGAGAGGAGAGTGTCAAGCGGGTCTCACTTAGGTCAATATTTCGAAACTGGTGGTAGCGGGATAAGCGGCGAGCCGACGGTTGACATTGTTAGTTGCCAGCTTATATACTATTACCTGCGTGATGGTGGGGCGGCTACCTATGAGTGAGAATAAGAATACTACAGAACTGATCGTTTTGGGAATTATCCCGGCCCGGGGCGGCTCCAAGAGCATTCCTAAGAAGAATGTCTATCCCCTGGCGGGCAAGCCCTTGATTCTCTGGACCATTGAGGCTGCTCAGCGTTCCGAGTTGTTGGGCAGGATAGTAGTTTCCACTGACGATGAGGAGATTGCTGAAGTGTCCCGGGGCGCGGGCGTGGAGGTCATAAATCGTCCTGCTGAGCTGGCTACCGACACTGCGCACACCGAACCAGTGCTGCTGCATGTCCTGGAGTATCTCCGAGAAACTGAGGGCTATGTACCGGACGTAGTGGCATTGCTGCAATGCACTTGCCCGCTGCGGGGAGCCGACGTTATTGATGCTGGTATCCGCAAACTAATAGCAACCGGCTGCGACGTGGTAATGACCGTGGCCCCGCTCCAGCACTGGTTCCTAGCCGGGCAAATAGGGGAGGGGGACCGATTCCAGCCTGAATACGACTACCAGCGCCGCAAGTTCACCCAGGAGCTTCCCGAAAAATACTCTGAGAATGGCGCGCTGTTCGTAACCCGCACGCAGATTCTCCTTGAGCACCAATGCCGCCTGGGTGGCGATGTGCGCGTGCTAGTGATGGATCCCGTCCACTCTATTGACATTGATACCTACGAAGATTTGCGCCTGGCCGAACAGGTCATTGAGGCCTTCGGGATTTCATAATAGCCTGTAGTAACGGGGAAGAATACAGATGGCACGAACTTTAACCCACATCAAGATAGGCAATCGCCTGATAGGGGAAGGGCAGCCCACATATATCATCGCCGAAGTGGGCATCAATCACAACGGCAACCCTGAAGTTGCCCGCCAGCTTATTGATGTAGCTGCGGAAGCTGGGGCTGACGCGGTGAAATTTCAAAAGCGTGACCTGCGGCTGCTTTATTCTCGGGAAGTTCTGGCAGACCTCACCACTGGTGAGAAGGAATTGCAATTCGTTATCCCGTTTCTCGAACAGGCTCAGCTTTCTGATGAAGTCTTCACAGACTTAGCGGCTTATGCTCGCCGCCAGAGCCTGGAGTTCCTGTGCACCCCGTGGGATGAAACTAGTGTTGATTTCTTGGAATCGCTGGATGTTGCTGCCTATAAGGTAGCTTCGGCTGACCTCACCAATCTGTTCCTGCTCGACTATATGGCCCAAAAGGACAAGCCGCTGATTGTGTCCACTGGAATGTCGCGATGGGAAGAAATAGAATGCACGGCCCAGTTCCTCCATGAGCGGCAAGTGGAGTTCGCCCTGCTGCACTGCCAATCTACCTATCCAGCGCCCTTCAAGGATGTAAATCTAAAGTTTATGGAGCGGCTGCGGACGCTGGGCGTGCCAGTGGGGTACTCGGGCCATGAGCGAGGGATTGCCGTTTCCACAGTCGCAGCAGCCTTCGGCGCTTGTATTGTTGAGCGCCACATCACTTTGGACCGTGCTATGCGAGGTCCTGACCACGCGGCCAGTCTGGAGCCCCAGGGACTGGGCAAGCAGGTCAGAGATATCCGAGCGATGGAAACTGCACTAGGCGATACTAAGCGCTCCCTATCCCGGGGTGAAATCCTCAACCGCCACGCCCTGCGCAAAAGTCTGGCGGCGGCCCGCGACATTGCCGCCGGGGAAGTGCTAACCGAGGATATGCTGCAGGCGCTGGGCCCGGGCAGCGGCATCTCGCCGCAGCGTCATCGCGAGCTAATTGGTAGGACGATGCGCCGTGACATCCGCCAGGGGCAGCAGTTCCGCGAGTCCGATTTGAAAGACATCACTTCCCAGCAGATGGCCACCGAATTTCCGCGGCGCTGGGGACCAGTGGTCAGATACAGAGACGCTGCCAAACTGGCCCAATGGAATCCCGACGTCCTGGAGTTTCATCTCACTGACCAGGATTTGGATAATCCTCCTGACGATTTGCCGCAGTTCAGCCAGGAATTAATCATTCACGCCCCGGAATACTATCACGGCCAACTGATGGACCTGTGTACTGAGCGCGAGAATGTCAGAGAATCAAGCCTAGAGATTATAGCCAAAACCTGTCAGACGGCCCGGAAGTTGCTAACCTACTTTTCCAACCAGCCCGGCCCGGTCAAGATTGTGGTGCATCCTGGGGGTATGAGTTACGACGAGCCACTAGCCGATACTACGGCTTTGCTGGATAATCTAGCGTGTTCCACCGAGGAGCTTCGCCAGCAGCCGGATGTGGAAATATTGTTAGAGAATCATCCGCCGCTGCCGTGGTACTTCGGTGGCCAGTGGTACAGCAATGTCTTTGTAAAAGCTGAGGAGATCGCCGAGTTTTGTCAGACCCACGGCGGGCGTATCACCTTTGATCTCTCCCACGCTCAGCTTTGGTGCAATTATGCCGGTGAGGACATCATTGACTACATCCGCACCGTCAAGCCCTGGATTGCTCATCTGCACTTGGCTGACAGTTCGGGAACTGATGGCGAGGCGTTGCAAGTCGGCGAGGGCGAAACTGATTTCGCAGCGGTGATGGCCGAACTGGCCGATGTAGACGCAGCCATTATCCCCGAAATATGGCTAGGACACAGAGAGGAAGGCGAGGGCTTTCTTATCGCCCTGGAGGGCCTGGCCCAAGCACTCGGAACTTCTGAGTAGCCCCGAAGTTATTTTGGGTTGTCTAGCGCCCAACTATATGCTGCTACTTACCATCTTACGAACTGCCTCAGCTATCTTGTCAACCGAGGGCAGGTTTTCCTCTTCCAGAGTGCGGGCCATAGGCGGGGGGACGTTGTGGGCGGCTACAATTTTGATAGGCGTCCGCAAAGCGTCAAAGGCCCGCTGCTGGACCTCATAGGCAATATAATCACCAAAGCAGCCGCGCTCGGGGGCCTGCTGGACTATTACCAGATGTCCGGTCTTCTCCACCGAGGCCGTGATGGTATCCACATCCAACGGTACCAGGGTGCGCAGGTCAACTACCTCCACTGAGATACCTTCTTCCGCCAGCTTCTCCGCGGCTTCCATTGCTCGATAGTACAACCAACTGTAGGCGAGTAGTGTGCAATCAGTCCCCTGGCGGGCAACCTTAGCTACGCCAATTGGTACTGTGTATTCCTCTTCGGGAACTTCCCCGCGTTCGGTGAGCGCATGTTGATGCTCAATGAAGATTACCGGATTATCATCGCGGATGGCCGCCTTGAGCAGGCCCTTGGCTTCATAAGCGGTGGCTGGCGCCACCACTTTCAGTCCGGGGAACATAGTCACCACTGCCTCCAGGCTTTGCGAGTGCTGGCCGGCATAGCCGCGACCGCCGCCGATGGAGGTACGGATAGTCAAGGGGATTGTAGCTTTACCCCCGAACATATACCTAGCCTTGGCGGCCTGATTGCCTACCTGGTCCATAGCCATCAAGATGAAATCGATATACATAATTTCCACTACTGGCCGCATCCCGGCCATCGCCGCCCCTACGCCCGTGCCCGCAATGGCGGCCTCTGATATGGCCGTATTGAAGATTCGGTCCCGGCCGAATACCTCCAGCAGCCCGCGGGTGGCCCCGACGGCTCCGCCATAGTCGGCCACGTCCTCGCCATAAACAACAACTCGCCTATCGCGCAGCATCTCTTCGGTAAGGGCCTCGACGATGGCGTGGCGGAACAGAATTCGCCCTTGGCCGTCGCGGCGCATCTTCTGGAGTGCGGTGAGTACAGCGTCGGGGGGCGTAGCCCAATCCCCGGCAATCTCATCCGAAGTAGTATCGGCAAACAGGCCCTCGTAGATGGTTTTCGGGTCGGGGGCGGTAGCCTGAGCCGCATACAAAGTAGCCTG
>JAUWJN010000208.1 GCA_030607655.1 bacterium | reverse complement strand
TTGGGCCTCGCGGGAACCCAGAGTAAATGCTCGGCCTGGCTCGCGGGGAGCATGCCACTTGACGACTATCCGCTGCAGGCCGCCGCCGGCCGGCAGCGCTTCAATGGCATCAATGGCCTCACGGCGCAGCGCCCAAGAGTATGTGTCGCCGCGGTAAATCAAGGCCCCGGCCTCCCTAGATATGAAACCCACGTCGCGGTCGGTCTCTCCCTCCCAACTGCGCAGTTCCTCCCCAGGCGAGAATCCGACCAGCTCTGCCTCCCCGATACTACTAATTCCGTCGGCGGCCTTCAGCAGCTTCTCGCTTAACTGCTGGCGCAGGAGGCGATTGCCCAGCAGCGCCAGGCGGTCCATGGCCTGCCACGGTAGCAAGCCGGCCAGCAAAAAGGCGAGCAGAATTATCCCGGCCGCCACCGGCTGGGGAAGCCGGGGGCCTAAGTAACTGATTAGGACCAGTCCGATGACAAACGGGCTGGTCCCGGCTAGGGTCAGCGTGAGGCCGCCTATTATCCGATTGCGCCGCTTGAACCGGGAGGTAAATACCGAATCAGCCATAGTACCGTTAGCCGCTAGATTAGACTAGCGGGCCTCCAGAGCAAAGTCCACGGTGACCAACGTCTCCGCGTGCACGTCCACCCCCACCTCCTGGGCCTGGAAGCCAAACATAAACGCCTGCAGATTATGCCATCCCGCCGGCAGGTCCAGTTCATAGTGACCCAAGGCGTCACTAAGTATGGTCAAGGTACGGAGGCGGAACCACGGCTCGGGGGTTAGCGGTATGCCACTTAGTTGTTCTATCTGCTGGCGCAGTGCGGAAGAGATGGGGGTGCGATAGACCCTATCCAATTCCGCGGTGAGCAGGACCTGGCTAGCACTAGCCACGGTGACCGCCCCACTGACCCGCCCCGGGTTCTGGCTGGGGTCATCCTGGAGCAGGAGGTTGACCCCCGATTTATCCTGGTCTTCGCTCACTTCGACGAATGCGGCATCACTGTAATACCCCGCACCTGATGCAATGACAATATAGTCACCGTACTCGGCGGGGCCCAGCAAGTATTGGCCTTCCTCATTGGTATAGGCTACCAAATAGGTCAGAGGGGAAGTGGCTGAGTCCGGAGGTAGATAAATAGGGCTGCCAACTCCCGTCTGCAACAGATTAGCTGCGTCCTTGACCGCTACTACCAGGACGCCAGTCATGAGGCTAGTGCCTCCCCCGGCGGTCTGTCGGCTTACCGTTCCGGCAATGGTGGCACCATCAAAGGTATTTACCTGCCCGAGATTCGCAGTTTGATTAGGATCTATCTCTACCAACTTATGTTTGCCGTTATGTTTGTCAGCCGTAACTATTGACACGAGATGCACGCCCCCAGGCAGACCGGCCAGATCGATATCACCGTTAGGGCCGGGAGTGCGGTCAATGTCATAGCCATCCACATATACTTGGTATTCAGTGGGGGGGTCACCCGATTCCGAAAACAGGTTGCCCACCATGCGGCCCAGTCCGATGAGCTTGAATAGCCCAAACAGTCCCGCGGCGCCACAGCCCACTATCACAACCACAACCAGCACGACAATTACAACACTTACCGCTCGATTCCTTGCCATTCGATTATCTCCCTTTCACATAGTAAGAGCTATTTCCGATCCTAAACCGGCCTTGGCAGGTCAAAAATGCGCTGGGCATTAAGCCCCAGAATGAGACGTTTTTGGTCGTCAGACAACCTGGCCGTCAGGACCCTGCCTACCTGGGAGCGGGCATCAATGAAAGGTATATCCGTCCCGAAAAGGACGTGTTCGGCTCCTAGGCGGCGCACCATCTCCTCCAATAGTCCATAGTACATAATCGAGCCGGTCAGGTCAAGGTAGGCATTGTCCTGGTCGGCTGCTGCCTCGACACACTTCTCCATCGTCTCCCACCCATTGGCTGAGTGGGCGCAGATGAACTGGATATGCGGATAGCGCTGAGCGAGCGCCTTCATCGGTGGCAGGTCATCTATCGGCTCGCCATTCCACTCATGGCTGAGTATGGGTAGCTCGTGGGTCTCAGCATATTCATACAGGGGCAGAAGGCTTTCATCGGTTGTCGTATACCCGTGCAAACCCGGATGTAGCGAGAAGCCGATGAGGATGCCGTCATCAGCCCCCCGGCGGATTTCCTGCTCTATCTCCGGCCAGGGGTAGCCGGGATTCGGAGTGAAGTATGGCCAGAGCCGGTCGGGGTACTTCTCATGAGCCTCTCGGGCTTGGCGATTGCCCTCCTGGTAGTCCGGGCCAATGGCCAGATGTGGACTGAAGATAGCTATGTCAATACCCAGGGCGTCCATCTGCTGGAGCATAGCCTCGGGGCTGCCAGCGTGGGACACAGGAAACGCGAACCACGGACCCAGGTGAGCATGCATATCAATGACTAGCTCATCAGCTATAGGTTGACCAGCAAAACAGATTTGGGCTAACTGTGAATTCTGCTTCATTTATGATCCCTCCAGACCCAAGAGACGGCGCATATTACCGCCGCTGATCAGAGCTTTTTGGCGATCCGCTAGAGGCGAGTAAGTCAGTTGCGCTACCGCGGGACCGGTTTCATTGATGGGCAGGTGAGTGCCGAAGACCAGTCGCTCGGCCCCGTATTGGGCGCAGATGTCTTCAATGCCCCAGAAAGCCTTGTAGGTGTTGGCCTCCAAGTATAGATTCGGATGCTGCTCCCAGAGAGCATACAGGCGACGCCCAATGCGATAACTGGTCTCCAAAAGGATCACCGGCAGGGCCGGATATGTGGAGAGAACCGCTGCCAGGTCGTCCCAGGTTGTCTCCGTCCGTTCCACCAGCAGTGGAACCGACGCGTCGGCCAGAGCCTCCAGTAGCTCCCCGCAATTCCAGGGGATCAAACGGAACTCATGCTTTCCGGGATATACGCGCACCGCGCCATGCTTGTGTACGGCCAGAGCGGCCAGCTCGGCGGGCGGCATGGTCTCCCCGGTCGCCGGCGGCAGAGTGACAAAACACGGATAGAATTGCGCCCAGCCGTCTATCTCCTTTAATAGGCGTTGGTTGCCCTGCGCCGGATCCCATTCCTTGGCCCAGCTATGATATACCAGCGCAGCAACAATGCCCCCGCGGTCCAGCTCTGCCGCCAGTTCCTCGCAGTTATACGGGAGGGACACGGGTGGCGGGGCAGAAACTCGGCCCAGTCGTACATTGCAGTCAAAGAATTCTAGCATCAGACACCTCCAAGTTGAACAAGTTCTCTACTACCGGCCTATCAACCTCTGTGGAGAAAGAAGGGCTATGGCTGACCAAGAAGGAATTCTGTCTCCCAGAGTGAACCAATACCAATCCGTTATCGCTGCAAGCAATGAAGGAGGCGTTAGCAATAATGAGCAAACTGGCGCTGTTTGGTGGTGCAAAGACACTGGGTGATGGGCGCGACCTGAAGTCTTCGTGGCCGCAGAAAGGTATGGACGAGGCGCTATGCGAGTATACCGGCGCGAAGTACGCCCGCTGCGTGAGCTCGGGGACAGCGGCCCTGATCTCTGGGTTGTTCGCCGCCGGCTGTGGCCCGGGCGACGAAGTGCTCACCGTGGCGTACACGTGGGTGGCCACGGTGGCGGCAATCCTGCGCGTGAATGCTGTGCCCATCTTTGTCGACATTGACCCGCAAACGTTCTGTATGGACGCTGAGGATGCCCGGCGCAAGATAACCCCGCAGACCAAGGCGATACTGCCAGTGGACTTTTACGGGCATCCGGCGCCAATACCGGAGCTGATGGAGCTGGCTGAACAGCACGGGATAGTTGTGATCGAGGACGCCTGTCAGGCATCAACGGGTGAAATCAACGGGGTAAAACTCGGCAATATCGCGCACTTTACAGCGTTTAGTTGGTCGGGCAAGCCCATCTACTCCAATACCGGCGGCGGCGCTTATCTCACTAATGACCGCAGTCTT
The DNA here is from genome assembly GCA_030607655.1 of bacterium. Lineage (GTDB taxonomy): Bacteria > Armatimonadota > Zipacnadia > Zipacnadales > Zipacnadaceae > JALGTV01. The sequence goes on along the minus strand of JAUWJN010000208.1, from coordinate 973 downwards.
TACGAACGAGCGCTACTGGCCGGTCAGCATCCCACTGTGATCCAAGGAGTCGCTACTGATCCCGAAGTGTTAAAGTATGCCTCAATGGGCGGGACGGGCGACAATATGCGGGCCGTGGGCGCGGGCAGCGCCATGGAGCAACTGTTGGACGCTGACGTGCGCACCAATGCCCGGATCCGCAACTGCGCTTACCTTACGGGAAAGCTATCCCAGCTTCCCGGCATTACTCCCCCTTACGTGCGGCCTGGTTACAAGCACGTCTATCACTATTACACCTGTCAGTGGGACGCTGACTACTGGGGCATATCGCGGGACCGGTTCTGCGAGGCACTAAATGCGGAGGGTGTCTACGCTGTGGCATATATCAATGATGCTAATTATCAGTTTACCCCCGAGAGCAAGAAGCTCCAGGCGGGCGGCCCCATCCACCTGCGCACTATCTTCCAGGAGCGCAATCTGTATGGTCGGGGGTGCCCCTTCCAATGCCCGCATGTCAAAAACCCACCGGTGTACCGTAAGGGTGACCTGCCGGTCAGCGAGGAGATGTGCGAGCAGGAGTTTAGCCTGGCCCAGGGGCACCTTTCACCACCGTGCGATGAGCAGGATATGCAGCTTATGATTGACGCTATCACCAAAGTTCTGGACAACATTGATGAGTTGAAGGAGGAATAATCGTATGGAGGAAGTGCGATTTGATCGTATGGTCCCGAAGACAATCGTGGCCCGTCGCCGGGAGTGCAATCTGGCCTATCTACCCGTGGGCAGCCTGGAGTGGCATGGCTCGCATATGCCCTTTGGCACTGACTATATGACGGTCGGATACCTCGCCGAAGAGGCGGCCCGCCGGTTTGGGGGTGTGGCCTTCCCCCCCCATGTACTACGGGGATGTGAGGTATATATTGCAAGAGTGCCGCGCCGAGTGGCGCCAGACCTATATCCAGGAGATGGACGTGCCCGAGGCCTATGCGTCAGC
>JAUWJN010000091.1 GCA_030607655.1 bacterium | reverse complement strand
TGGCGAATTACGAGTGGCCAATACTATCTGCGAGGCGACCACCAAACGCCAGCACGCCTCGCTGACCGTCGCGCACCAGGTAGACCTGATGATAGTTGTAGGCGGCTACCACAGCGCTAATACCAGGCGTCTGGCTCAGATTTGCCGCGCTACGGGCACATCCACCTATCATATAGAAACTGCGGAAGAGATTGAGGCCGAATGGTTAAAGGAAGTTGAAAAGGTAGGAGTTACCGGCGGCGCTTCTACCCCTCAACAAGCCACAGAAGCAGTCGCCGTCCGCCTTCGCGAGATCGCCCACACCTACCAGGAGGATTAAGACGATGATAACCGACTTTGACCAGATTCTACAGACGGTTGCCGATCACCCCCGACAGCGGGTAGCGGTAGCGGTAGCCCATAAACAGGGCGTACTGGAAGCGGCCAAAGAGGCCCAAGCGCGGGACATTGCTGACCCGTTGCTGGTCGGCGACGAGCGCGAAATTGAAAGGCTGGCTGACCAGATAGACCTGGACCTCAGCCAGGTGGAGATAATCCACCAGCCCGATGACCTCCAGGCTGCTCGCCAGGCCACTGCCGCCGTCCGCGAGGGTGACGCTGACTTGCTGATGAAAGGTCATATCCACACCGACGACTTTCTGCGGGCAATACTTGATAAGGAGACCGGATTGCGCTCCGGAGTCATAATGAGTCATACCTTTCTGTTGGAGGTGCCTCATCTGAACAAACTACTGCTGGTTACTGATGGTGCTATGAATATTGCCCCTGACTTAGTCACCAAAGCCGCCATAATAATGAACGCCGTCTACCTGGCTCATCTGCTGGGCAATCCCCGCCCCAAGGTGGGCGTGCTAGCGGCGGTGGAACTGGTCAATCCCAATATGCCCACGACGCTGGACGCCGCCGCCCTATCTACCATGGAACTGCGGGGCCAGTTCCCCAATTGTATCGTGGACGGGCCCTTTGCTATGGACAATGCCATCTCCGTGGAGGCCGCCCAGATAAAGGGAATACCCGGGGAAGTAGCCGGCCAGTGCGACATCCTGTTAGTACCCAGTATTGAGGCCGGCAATATTTTGGTCAAGACCTTCAGCTTCCTAAGTGGGGGGCGCACCGCGGGCGTGTTGATAGGAGCCACTGCTCCGGTCGTACTAACCTCGCGAGCGGACGACCCGGAAGCCAAGATGTTCTCCATTGCTTCGGCGGTGTTGATGGCCGGCCTGCAGCGCGATAGTCGCCTGAAAATAGGCAAGGTTCATTTCTAAGCCTTCGCCTCAAGGAATTGTACAAGCGTAGAAGGAGCTCGGTTTCATGATTCAAATAGCCCCGCTGGGCAGTGGTCAAACGATGGAAATCCAAGGGCCGGCAGGCTTTGGCCCCTGGCGCTTAATGCTTCCGGAAACGATGCTACTGGACCGGTCATCATGCGGCCTCTTTTCTGCGACCCATAGCGTTGGCATACTTGTACACAGACGAGGGTAATCAGGCCCCGCCGAGAGGAGCCTGCTACTCTGGCTTAGGGCCGGCCATCATCCATAGACTTCCCCAGTCGCGGCGCTTGGTGCGGGTGTTTGGCCGGCCGGCAAACCAATCCTCGTGGTGGAAGTTGGCGAAGTTGCCTTCCCCGACCTCCGGGGTGTCCAAATCCCCCAGGGCGATGTTCAGCCCCATCTTCACATCGCCCATCTCCAGAGAGTAGAACTTACCAGGTGCTACCTCCAGGCACGGGTTGAAACTTACCGCCCACTCGATAATGTAGCCCTTACCCCCGGGTTTGACCTCGGCTACCGCCTGCTGCGCGCCAGTAAGTATCCAGCGCTGGTAGTTGTTCCAGGCATAAAGCTCGCTGCGCGGTTCACCCTCCAGCAGTCCACCCACGCCCACGCCGCCCAGGCGCGACTTGGTAAGGTTGCAGACCATTTGCCAGGAGGTCCCGTCGCCCGCACATTCCTCGCCACGGGGATAGGTGTTGTCCGCGCCGATCAACAGTTCCATCTCGTCGCCAAACCAGGGGAAGCCCTGCCTGGTCAGTTCATGCGCGTGGGGATACTTCTCCGGCAGCCATCGGGGGACATCAATGCCATAGAGAATATCGTCGGTCACCTCGAAGGCGAAGTACAGCCGTTCGCCGTCATGCTTCACATACCCTACCAGCGAGAGATCCTGGTTGTCGGTCGTGGGGGTGAAAGTGTGGGTCCAATGTTTAGTGCCGGTGAAGCGCGTGGCATCGTCGTATTCGCCTGGAGTAATCACACCATCCAGGTTAGGGGTAGAGCCCAGGTACGCCCGCAAGCCGCGGGGCCATAGACCAGCCGCAGCTTCCGAAGCCAGGAGCAAGCAGGCAACAACACAGATTACACCGGCGGTACGCAAATTACACATATTGATACCTCCCTGTCGGTATGTACTTCTCTGCAAAGCAGTCGGGGAACCTTTGGGTCGGCATTTCCCATGTTGGCTCTCAGTCTTGTTACATTCTTTGATGAACACCTTGATTCCTTCCCACCAATAATCTCTGAAGGAATCATCTTCATCTTTAGAGAAATTTGTCTACTCAGAAGAATATCACTTCGCATGTCGCGGCGACAAGAAAGGTTGAAACTGACAATATGAATCAAGGCAAGCATGTTTTTCTCTCTAACCGTCTCAACTGGGACTTCCCCGCCGAGGAGACACATAACGGTATCCCCTTGAGCAATGGCACTTTGGGGGCCTTGCTGTGGGGTGGAGGCCAGCAGTTACGTATTACCATCAACCGGGCCGACTACTGGGATCACCGCGGGGGCATGGCTTTCTCGGAGGAGGCCACCTACGAGAATCTCAAGCGGTGGCTGCAAGCCGGCAACGAGACACGAATGCGCCAAGTTTTCGAAGCTTCCAACCTCAGCGGCCCTGAGGACCCGCCGCGGCCTACTCGCTTGCCGATGGGCCGCGTGGACGTGGGACTTCCTCCCGATATGGAAGTCATCGCCGGTGGCCTCGATATGTTGGACGGCCAGGCAGAGATTGAGCTGTCAGGTGTCGCTGGTGAGGGTGAACTGCAGGCTGTTATCGTTCCTAACCAGCCGGTGCTTGCTATTTCGGTGTCAGGGATCGAGAGCGGTGATGTCAATACTATTCTATGCCCTCCCCAATACCCGGAGGTCATTGAGCATTTCCAGCAATATGGGTTTCCCGAGTGCCAACTATTTGATGAGGACGGCTTCGCAGGCTGGGTTCAGGAATGTCCGGGCGAGCCGGCTATGTGTGTCGGTTGCCTGCGCGCGGGAACCCAGCAGAATGCGGAAATCTTTATCACCAGCGTGTACGGCGACACACCGCAACAAGCGATTCAGAACGCCCGGGAAATCCTCACCAAGGCGGCGCAGACTGGCTACCAGCATTTGGCTCGGCAAACTGCTGCCTGGTGGCGTGATTGGTGGGATCGAACCGCTGCCATTAACCTTCCTGACCGTGAGTTGGAGCTGCTTTACTATCTGGGTATTTATAAGCTCGCTGGTCTCTCACCGCCGGGCAGCCCCGCCGCGACACTACAAGGTCCCTGGATCGAGGAGTATCATATGCCGCCCTGGGGTGGGGACTACCACTTCAATGTCAATGTCCAGGAGTGCTATTGGCCAGCCTTGGCAGCCAACCACCCCGAGACACTTATGCCCCTCGTCCAGTTGCTGGACCGCTGGCAGCCTAAACTGCGTGAATATGCCACTCGGTTTACCGGCATTGAGGACGGACTCCAACTGCCCCATGCCGTGGACGATCGCTGCACCTGCATGGGCGGCTTCTGGACCGGCACCGTAGACCACGCCAGCACGGCCTGGACCGGCCAACTGCTCTGGCTCTACTACCGGCACACCGCAGACCTGGATTTCCTGCGCGAGATCGCCTACCCGTTCCTCAAGGCGGCAATGCGGGTGTATCAGGCAATGCTCGAAGACACCGGTGGACACTGGCACTTGCCCCTTGGCGTATCGCCCGAGTTTGGCGGCTCTGAAAGCTCGGCCTGGGGCGCCAACGCGAGCTACCAATTAGCCGCCATCCATTTTCTCTGCCGCGCACTCACACAGGCCTCTGAACTGCTGGAAGTAGACGAAGCCGAGCGTGAGTACTGGCAAGATGTGGACCGCCGCCTGCCCGCCGCCAGCACCGATCCCGAGGGCGGACAGATATATCTCTGGGCGGACCAGCCGCTCAACGAAAGCCATCGGCACCACTCCCACCTAGCCGGAATCTACCCCTTTGATACCCTGGGCTATGGTGCTGGGGGCCAGCATGAGCATTTGGTGCGCGAGTCGTTAGGCAACCTGACCTTGCGGGGGATGGGGGCATGGTCGGGGTGGTGTGTGCCGTGGGCCGCTATTCTCTTTGCCCGCACAGGTAATGGGGGAATGGCCGAGCTCTTATTGCAAATCTACCGGCGCGTCTTTATGAATCAGGGCTATGCCAGCCTCCACGATACTGCTTTCCCCGGCTTCACTGTTATGGGCGGCCGGGGCACGATAATGCAGATCGAAGCTGCGCTGGGCGCGGCGGCTGCGTTGCTGGAGATGCTCTTACATACTCGAGGCGGGGTGTTGCACAGCTTCCCGGCCCTGCCGGCGAACTGGCCGGATGTATCCTTCCAGAGCATTCGCGCCGAGGGTGCCTTTCTCTGCTCCGCTGAGATGAACGGCAGCCGGTGCGGTACTGTCACCGTTCACAGTGAGGCCGGTCAGACTCTGCGTCTGGCTAACCCGTGGCCCGACCAGTCTGTTCAAGTTATGACCGATAGTGACGACACCTGCCAGGTACTCAGTGGAGCGGTGCTGCCAATCAAAACTGAACCCGGTCAAACTCTTACCATCAAACCCTATTAGCCAACCATCTGGACTGCCAATATACTCAGGAGACTGTTGCGAAACTCGTGGGAGGGGCACCCTTGCCCCGACCGGAGTTCTCCCGCGCAGGCGAGGTTCTCCAACCTCGCCTGTAGCGCAGGTTAAGAACCTGCGCTACGCGAGAAGAAAAAATTACCCAATCTATTCTCGCCAGCCACCCGTAATTACCTTCTGCAGCAGTCTCTCAGAGGAAAACTACCCGGTCGTGGCGAAGTGTATCCAAATAGTAATATCACTTCGCATATGGTGGTGACAACGATGTTTAAGCTCAGCGTCATAACTGACGAGATTTCGCAGGATTTTGAGCGGGTGGTGCAGGTGGCCGGAGAATATGGGGTTACTGCCTTGGAGCCGCGCTCAGTCTGGGACAAGCCGCCCCAGGAGCTAACCGATGAAGATTGCCAGATAATCAAGCAACTGGCCGACGACTCCGGCATGGCGATATGTTCTATCGCTTCTCCCTTTCTGAAATGCGATTTGGGAGATGAAGAGCAGTATAACACCCACCTGGCGTATCTGCGTCGGTTTGCCGAGGTGGCCCATATGTGGGATTGTCAGATTATCCGCGGCTTTACCTTCTGGAAAACCGGCCCGGCTAAGGACATCTGGCAGCAGTTGATAGATGCCTATCAGGAGCCGCTGCGCATCTGCGAGCAGGAAGATATCTACATCGGCATTGAGAACGAGGCTTCCACTCATATTGCCACCGCCCGCGAGGCCACGCAGCTCTATGAGGCCATCAATCACCCCCGGCTGCGGGCGATCTGGGACCCGGCCAATGAGGTCTTTGCGGAGGAGGGTGAGATGCCGTTCCCCGACGCCTGGGAGCGGATGAAGCCCTGGCTGATTCACGTGCATCTTAAAGATGCGGTCAAGGACCCGGAACATCCCGAAGGGGCCCGATGTGTGCCTATCGGCGAAGGGATAATTGATTATCCGGGCCAGTTCCAAGCGCTACTTGATATGGACTATGAAGGGGCCTGCTCCCTGGAGACGCACTGGCGACCCAGCGCCGAGTTGGACACCGCGCTGCTCAATCGGCCCGGGGGGGCGGCCTTCTCGGCCAATGCTGAGGGCGCCAGCCGCATCTGCCTGGAGAATATAGACAATATACTGCGGGACCTGGGAGCCTTCTGAGCCCTAATTCCGAAGTCGCTATTGGCAGACAAAAAAGCCCGCCCTGCTAGCGACGGGCTTTACTGTCCTAGTTACCCACTCCCCACCAGCACGGGCCTACCATCAATTGGCCACAGACCTATTGCCTGGGGCCTGCTGTCCAGACGCGGCTTGCTGCTGGGGCAACTACGCCCTAGAAATTGGTGTTGACGCTTGCTCCCCAGCCGAAATCGTCGCTGACGATACCCATATCCAGCGAGACCCAAGGCGCTACATAATAGCGCAGGGCGCCATTGAGGTCGTCACCGTCATATTCTAGCTGGAGTAGGCCATTCTTCATGGGCACCAACTCTACGCCGAGGAATATTCCATCCAGTGGCCCGGAGTCGCGGTCAGTATTGCCGATGCCCAGATGCAAGTTCATCTGGCGGTCCATGGTCTCCTCCGCCAGCGGCACTTGCTTACTCATCACCAGGTAATAAGCCCGGTTGAGGTCATTGGCCCAATCCCACACTCCTAGCGCCACCTCGGGAGCCAGGGGATTATTGAACCACCTTCCCACATCCACCCGGTACTTGACGTTCATTATGGTCTCATCAACATAAGTTATCGGACCGGGGTCACGGGACTGAATATTATTGATGCGGGTCACTCCCACCTCCAGGTTCGGTGTGAGGCCAACATTCGCCCCGTATATGGTCTGGTTCTTCATATCGAACTCCATCTGGTGCACGTAGCCCTGAACTTGATGGGGCGGACATATTAGAGCTGTGGGGGTTACAATTAGCCCGGTAGAGCCATACCATGAGGGCACTGGTCCCCGCTCGGGCGCTGGCTCCTCCCACATTCCGTAGAATACCCCTTGAGCCAAACACACTGTGCTCAGACTCGCTACTACCACCATCACTGCAACCGCTATTGTAATCCTGCGCATCGTCCTCAACTCCTTATCGGTTAGTATGGTACGGTTGGCAATAGCCTCACTAGCTAGTATACATATTAAGTTCATTGTTGTCAAGGGTCTTTCCCAATAACTTGCCCATAACTATGCCAAGACCGTTTTCGTCAGTGAAGGACTTATCCGCCAGGTCAGGAACTATCTCATAGCAATGGCGTCTACTATATATAGCCCCACCCTGAATTCCAGGAGGCGAGCAGGTTATGCGTGTCCCCCACGCCGCTTCGATTATCCTGATACTACTGGTTGCCTTAGTGAGCTGCGGCGCGGCCCAGGCAGCGTCGGTCGAGAATGTGCGCCTGCTGGCGAGCGCCCCTACTCACCTGCAAGTAGATTGGCAGGGGCAAGCCTCGGCCTACCGGATTGTGTACAGCGAGGCCGTGGAAGCCCAGCAGCATACTACTTCTCCCGTGCGCCAGGGGCCGTTTACCCTCGTTGATTTGGTCCCGGAGACAGAGTACATTTTGAAAGTGCAGGCGTTGGAGCCGGGCCCGGAAGGTGACGCCTTTAGAGTGATAGGCGAAAGCCAGACTCTCCAGGTTGCCACGGGGCCTTGGCAGCCGCGAGAATGGGAGGACCTACTCCGGTGGCCCTCGCGGCACGTACCAACTTTCCCCGGAGATACCGCTCACCCCGCCATCGCCGCCTACAAAGACGAGTTATTGGTTGTGGAGTGTTATGAAGGGGCCATATATGTATCCCAGATAAATCCTGAAACCTTGGAAGTTCACTCCACTAAGCTCGTACTACCGGCGGAGGAGGCATTGTCGCGTACGGACCTTGATGCAGTCGTCATTAAGGACGCCCTGTGGGTCACCTGGGTCAGCGAATATACAAACGTCGCGTCTTACAACCCAGTGCAGATGCTGACTAGCTATGACCTCAAGACCGCGGCAATGAGTGAGCCAGTGAAGTTGCACCGAACTATCACCTGTGGGTTAGTGGCTTTCAACGGCCAGCCCTGGGCATTGTGGCGGGGCACTGAAGGAAGTGCTACCCAGCAGTCGGCAACTGTATTTGTTAGCATTCAACTTGCCCGTTACAATCCCTTGACAGGTCTTCAGGAGCCTGAAGGCTGGGTATGCGGTTCCAAGGTGCGCCCGATGTACGGGTCTGCTGTGGATTTGGGCATTGAACTTTTTCTGGCCTCTCTGCAGTACCCCACCAAGCCCGGGCAGGCGGGACGCAGAACCCTATGGGGTGTGAAGTACAATGGGCAAGAGTTCTACGGCTCGCGGATGCTCCGGGGGCCAGGTCAATATTCATCTCCCACCGGCGCGGC